>JBKDZY010000777.1:0-15854 GCA_047971765.1 Hyphomicrobiaceae bacterium
AGCGCAACGAAAACCCGCGCCTGCGCACCACCGAACAGGCCTTTGGCGACAAGCTGCACACCTACACCATCGTTGACGCGATCAACGACAAGAACGTGCCACCGCGCAACGCATTGGCGAGGTCGTTGGGCTTTCCGATGGCGAATTGGACCTTGATAGCGACGAGCCGGTTTGGACGCCCCCGGCACACCGCACCAAGAACCGTGAAGGCCATCGCGTTCCTCTGTCGCCGATTGCCGTCGACCTGATCCGGGAGGCGAAGAGCTTGTCGGGGGAAAGCGAGTATGTGTTTCCCTCTCCGAAAGGCGACCAGCCGATTGGAGCCATGGCAGCAACGCGGGCCATGGTGCGTGCCCGTCCGATCCTGGGTCTCGATGACTTTCGCATCCACGACTTGCAGCGCACCGCCGCCACCGGCATGGCGCAGCTCGGCATCTCCCCGCACACCATCTCGCTGGTTCTTAATCACGTCTCGGCCCGCAAGGGCACGATCACCAGCACCGTTTATGTCAAATACAGCTACGACGCCGAAAAGCGCGCCGCGCTCAACGCCTGGGGCGCACATTTAAAGAAGGTTCTGGGGCAGCCCATCACGCATGCCTAAAGTAACCTATGGGTTACTATGGGCGGATGTAACCTGTAGATTACAGTTGCAATGTGTAACTCAAGAGTTACAATGCGCGCATGTCACCCAAAGGTTACACAATGCCGCCCCTTCCCGTTCGGCGTGCCGAGGACATCGCCGGCCTCATCAAGAGCCGCCGCGAGGCCCTTGGTCTATCCCAGCAGGCGCTGGCCGACCGTCTCACCGTCTCACGCAAGTGGGTCAATGAAATCGAGCAGGGCAACGCCAACGCCAAGCTCGGACTTGTGCTGCGCGCCCTCAACGAGCTTGAGATCGATATCACCGCACATGCCGGACCATTGCCCGTGCCGTCAGATGCGCTCCCCGATGACGCCATCGATATCGATGCCATTGTCGACCGGCCGACGCCCCGGAGCGGCCGATGAGCGAACTTGTCGTCCTGCTTGCCGATCACCGCATCGGCGTCGTCACCCTAAGCCGGGGGCGGCTCACTTTCGACTACGACGCGGACTGGCTTCAGAACCCGAACGCCATCCCTTTGTCGCTGTCGATGCCGTTGACGAAGGCCCGGCATGGCGACGCGGCCATCAAGCCGTTTCTCTGGGGGCTCTTGCCTGACAACGAGGCAACGCTTGCCGCCTGGGGTCGGCGCTTCGGCGTCAGTCCGCGTAATGCATTCGCGCTCCTCGGGCACATCGGCGAGGACCTGCAAGGCGCCGTTCAGTTGGTGCCGCCCGAGGGTCTCGAGATCTTGCGCAAACGAGAAGGCGTGACGCGGCTTTCGCCTGAGGCGCTGGAAACCGCGTTTCGCGCTCTGATGCGCGATCCCGGCGCCACCCAGTTCAGCGAGGAGGGCGGCCAGTTCTCGCTTGCCGGTGCTCAGCCTAAGAAGGCGCTCTATCGTGTCGGCGACGCCTGGTACGAGCCGCGCGGACGCACACCATCGACGCACATTCTCAAGCCGCCGATCCCAAATCTTGCCGGCCAGGTGCAGAACGAGGCCTTCTGTCTGCGATTGGCTGGACGCCTCGGATTGCCGACACCGCACATCTGGATCGAACACTTCGGTGACCTGCCCGTCGTCGTCATCGAGCGCTACGATCGCGTCCGCATGAAGGGAAAAACGCGCCTCGCCCTCGACCAGCGCGGCGGCGAAGTACGTCGCGTCCATCAGGAAGATTGCTGTCAGGCGCTGGCGACCATGCCGCAGACGAAATATCAGGCGGAAGGCGGCCCCGGCATCGCCGACATCATGCAGCTTCTCTCCGGGTCAGCGAAACCCGCCGAGGACCGTGACCGGTTCATGCGTGCGCAGGCCTTCAACTTCGTCATCGGCGGCTCTGACGCGCACGCCAAGAACTATTCCGTCCTTCTCACGCGGCTCGGACGCTTTCGTCTGGCGCCGCTCTACGACCTCATAAGCTTGCTGCCCTATCTCGACCGGCGCCGCGATGGAAAACTCGCCATGCCCATTGACGGCCAGTACCGGTTCGACCGGATTGCCCCGCGCCATTGGGAGCGTCAGGCACGCGCGGCAGGCTATGCGCCCGATCGTGCGATGGCCCACATTCGCGACTGCCTGGCTCGCCTGCCCGATGAGGCATCAGCCCTGGCTCAGGATTTTGCTAACAACGGTCTGGCCGGCGAAGAGCTCGATCGGCTGGTCGCGTGTCTCATCGAACGCTGCGATGTCCTGCGCCGGTCTTACGGCGAAGAGGCTGACGCGAACCCGACCGGCTCCCCTGCGGTCACGAGGCGGCGCCGATCCTGACAGCAGTGCCCTCAGCGGATTTTTTTCGGCGGAATTGCGAGGTCCGGAAATGCTGCATGAGACACTATTGACCTCGGTGAACTCGCGAATCGTCGATGCAATCGTGTCACCGTCAAGGTTGTTAAGGATTTTTATGATGACGTAGACGTCTGATTCGTATAGGTTAAATTTTCCGTCCACAGGCAATTTTGCCGAGATTAGGGAGGGTATCCAGATGAGCCATTGCTCGACCCCCTGCGCACGCGCAATGCTCGGCCATGTCGTGGCTATTTTGAAGCGGAAACCTTTGCCGACTCCGAATTTGCTTATCCGGACCGGGGTGCGTCATCATTCTGTTCGAGTGATATCTCCGGTCGTCGCTTTGTAATTCCTGAAAACCTCAGCAGGTTCTAATCGCGCCCATTCGGTGGGCCGATGCCGGTGATCTTTGCCTTCTTTCGTTCCCCGTGCCGCTTTTGTGGCCGGGTACACACTCCCTTTGTGTCGTGCGTTCTCTCAGCCAACCCTGCGAACCAGAGGAGGTATCGCGCCATGACGAATTCGTCTGAAAAGAAACCGCCGGCCACTCCGGCAGAAGTCCTGAACATGAAAACGGTTTGCGACCGCGTAGGCGTGTGCAGGGCCACAATCTATCGTTGGAAGAAAAGTGGATTATGAACCGCCCCGGGTTTGTCGGAGGGGATATGACAAACACGTGCTTTAGCTTCGCCACCGCTGCAACGACAGGGGCGCGGTCGCACGCCTCAGTACCTGAGGCGATTGTCGCGACAATCAAGAGCGGCAAGCTCGGGTCGGCCAACTTGTTCGGTCACGATGATCCCGACGTCTTCGAGCACCTTGGGCCGCCGCCGTTCGACACGGAAGAAACCACCATCTACCGCATCGCACGGCGTCTCGGCATCGCCATGAGCTTGGGCGAGGGGCCCCCTTACTCCGGCACTCGGATCGACGTTATCCATCTGCCAAGTCCGATGTATCGCTACGGCGGCGCTGACCTGACCAATCGGCAGGCGTTCGAGCCGACAGGCTTTCATGAACTGATACATTGGACCGATGGCGCCACGCGGCTGCGACGCTTCAAGGAATGGAGCCGCCGGATCGTGACGATTGAGGAAATCGCCGCTGAACTGGGTGCGGCCTACCTAGCGGCCGACTTCGCGGTCACCGATGAGGTGTCCTCCCGGCACGCCGCCTACATCGCCCATCATCTGCCGATCGTCGGCATCGACGTCGAGGCGGTGTATGAAGCAGCCCCCATCGCCGAGGCCGCCGTGGCGTTCATCCATGCCGAACTGGCCGACGCCGCGCGACGAGACGCGGAGCGTCGAAGCGCGAGAGATGTCTCATGCCGTTACAGGATGGTGCGTCCAAGCTCAGCTTCGCCAGTACTCGAGGAGTACCCGAAGCCGAAAACTCGGCGGGCGCTTGATTTTTGCCGTGGATGTATATTCTTGATTTCATTGGTAAATTTTGGTTGCGGGGGTAGGATTTGAACCTACGACCTTCAGGTTATGAGCCTGACGAGCTACCGGGCTGCTCCACCCCGCGTCACCGTGCGCGTTCCAGCAAGTCAACGATTTGATGTTGGGGAACCCACATGAAGAACCGCCTCAACCGAAGCGGTCGCAGCCTTATATCAGCTTTGGCGCGGTTGGAAATACCCAACCGAATATTTTTCGCACATGCATATGCATGGAAGTGTCGCGGAGGCCGCCTGTGGGATCGGGCGAGCCCGTCGAACCGGCCCCGGTTCCTGGTCTGTCACTGCCGATCGGCCATCCCACCGCTCACCCGGGCACCCTGGCACAGGGCCCCTGAAGGCCCCCTGCCTCACGATGGTTCAAGCACGATACGCCGTTCGAGATCGGCTTCAATGGCTGCGCGGCTGAAATGGAGCGGCAGATAGGCATCGCGGCCCCAGATGGCGAAATGATCGCCATAGTGTGGGCTCGCCGGATCGCCCGACTGGCCGGGCGAGTTGATGAAGCGGCAGGCGTCCCAGTTGCCGACATCCGCAAGCATCCGCCAGGCAACCCCGTGCTGCACGCTGAAGTCCGTCTTGAGGTAGCCATTGTTGTTGACCGTCAGGCCGCTGCCGGCTCTCTCGATCGGACCAAGGTCGAGCCGCCGCGCCATCTGGGCACCGAGCACCGGGCTGAGAAGATGGCGAAGCGTGAGGCGGTGCAGATCGCCCCATCGCCACGCCTCAGGATCAGGCCCAAGAAGGGCCGTGGCATCAGCCCAGGCGGCAGCCAGCGTCTCTTTCCAAAGCCCGTCCGGAGCGTCCGTATTGAAGGTTCGAACAAGAAGGTCGGCGTCGGGCATCTCGATGTGCTTGATGACAGCCGGTGGGCTCAGCAGTCGCATGGCTGCCGGCAGCATATGGCGTTGCAGCCAGATCTCGGACAGTGCCGCCGCCGGACTGTCGACGGAGAGCTGCAGGTCCCAGCCGGAAAGCAGGGCTCGTGCACGGCCCGCGTCGCCGTCCAGCTTGTTCATGCCGTTGAGACGCGGCGCGAACGCCAGTGCCGCAGGACATTGCACGTCGGCCTGCAGCGTCGCGAAATCGTCGAGGCTGAACGGACCGCCCGCGTTCAACACCTCCGTGATGCGTCTGAACCGGCCCCCTGGCGCGAACTCGAACCCGGTCTTGTGGCGCGCGTGATCGAACCCTTCCGGCAGGTTCATCTGATTGGCGCTGCCAACCCATCGCTGGGCGGGATTGAAGGCGCGCGGATGTTCGCCGGGATCAAGGAAACCCTGCCACTCGAAACGGCCGTCTCCCGGCACCGGCAACAGGCCGTCCCAGTTTGGCCGGTGAGGCAACTTGCCCGCCGTGATCCAGCCGACATTGCCATCGACATCCGCATAGACGTGGTTGACGGACGGCGCACCCCAGCCCGATTGCGCGGCAACGAATTCGTCCCAGCACGTCGCCTGGATGTAGCGCAGGCTCGCCATGTAGGCCGCCGTCCCCGGTTCCGTCCAGACCGTGCGCACCGCATAGGCGCGCCCGCGCTCCAGTGCATGATGCAGAACCGGACCATGGCGGGTGAACTGCAGCGTGACCTCGACCGGATCGGCGTCGCGCACCGGAATACGCTCCTTGATCTCGCGGAACGCCTCGAAACCATCGCCATACCGGTAGCGGTTGGGATCGTCCGCATCGAGTTCGTAGATGTAGAGGTCTTCCTGGTCCGTCGGGAAGATCGTCAATCCGAAAGCGATGCGCTCGTTGTGCCCAAGCGACACGCCGGGAATGGCCGGTTCGCCGGCGCCGATGACATTGAGGCCGGGGGCGTTGAGATGCACGGTGTAGCGCAGCGACGGCAATTCCTGCTGGCGGTGGGGATCGGTGGCGAGCAACGGGCGTCCGGTCGTGCTCAGTTCCGGCCGCACCGCCCAATTGTTGCTGCCATCCAGGCTCTCGAGACCGTGGGCCGCCGGGATCTCGGCGCCGGAGAGGTCGAGCAGCGCAGTCGCGAGGCGGTAGGCCGTCATCACGTCCGCTGGAACGGCTTCCGGCTCCACCCCTTCAGGATAGGTGAGCGGCCAGGGCGGATTGAGCGCCTTGATGTATGCCGCCTGATCCAGGCCATGGCTGGTGGCGACATTGGCGCGGGCAACCTCGGTGTCGAGATTCTTGACCCGGGCATGGGCCCGGCATCGGACCACATCTTCCGGTGACCAGAAACTGGGAAGCAGGCCTGAGGCCACGAATTCCAACGGCAGCCGTTCTGGTTCCGCACGGGCCAGCGAGACAAAAGCGTTGATGCCGCGCGTGAAAGCGGTGGTCCAGGCCTTGGCATTCGGCCCGTAGGCGGCCCACTCCGCGTCCATGTCGCCGCGATAGAGCAGCAGACGCGCCACCCGGTCACGCTCGACAAGGCCCGGGCCGAAAACTTCGGCCGTGAGCCCAAGACCGCGTCGCCGCCACATTTCGAGCTGCCACAGCCGGTCGCGCGCGGCGTTGAAACCTTGCCCGAAGAAGGCATCGGGGATGGATTGCGCGAAGATATGCGTGACACCCTGCCGGTCCACGAGTAGCTCGATGGCGCCGTCGGCACCGGGCACAGACAGCGATTGTGTTGGCTGCGGCATCGCAGGCATGGGCAATGATCCTTGGCGTGGCCGAGGGTTCGGCAATGAGGACAGGGGAGGGTGCCGCGTCGGGCCGGATCAGGCGGTGACGGGAACGAGGCGCGCTGCCAGCTCCTCGAAATTGGCGACGATCAGGTCCGGCTGCTGCGGCGACTGGCCATAGGGGCGTTTCCGCCTGTCGACAAAGGCAGCGCGGAAGCCGTGCGATTTGGCGCCGATGCAGTCGAAGGCGTGGTTGGCGACAAACAGGCAGCCGGTGCGTTCGATCTGAGGCCAGCGTTCGGTGATGAGCCGCTCTGCCGTGGCATAGGTCTTCCAGTGCGGCTTGAAATAGCCGGCCTCCTGCACGGAAATGGTCATGTCGAAGGGAAAGCCGATGTGCGCCTTTGCGGCTTCCAGCATGTCGCGGTCACCGTTCGACAGAATGACCAGTTTGTAACGGGTCGCGAGCCGCTTGAGCGCCGCCACCACATCAGGGAACGGCTTGAGCTGCTCGATCTGCGAGACCAGCCATTCGACCTCGTCCTGGGTGTGGGCAATGCCGGCCCGGTCCAGCACCTGCGACACGGCACGGTGCCCGATCTGCCGGTAGGGCGTGTGCCCGCGATCCAGCAGCGCATCGATCATGCTGTCTTCGTAGTGTGTTCGCCGCCACCACGTCACGAACTGGCTGGGATTTCCCGTCCAGCCCTTCTTCTGCAGAAATGGCGTCACCGCCGTGATGAGCCCGCCCTGCATGTCGACGACGGTGCCATACTGGTCGAAAACCAGCGCGCGCGTCTCCCGGCGGAGAACATCCAGTGTCGTGGTCATGTCTTGCAGTACCCCTTGTGTGGTTGGCGGCGCGCGGTCTAGTGTTCTGGCCGCGATGACGGAGCGAACTTCAGAACCGCCGTACTAGTGTTGCGTCAAGCACGGCCCCTCTCGCAAGTATGGAGCGCAGATGTCTGCATCGAAAGAAGTTTTCCGGGTGGGATTGTTGCTGTTCCCCAAGGTGACTCAACTCGACATGACCGCGCCATATGAAATCTTCATCAAATTTCCGGGGGCCAGGGTTGAACTGGTCGCGCGCACGCTTGATCCGGTCGAGGCGGATGGCGGTATGCGGATATTGCCAACCACGACGTACGCCGCATGTCCTGACCTCGATTTGATTTGCGTCCCGGGCGGCGGAGGCATGAATGCCCTGCTGAACGACGAGGAAACGCTGTCGTTTCTGCGCCAAAAGGCAGCCAGCGCCCGTTATGTCACGAGCGTTTGCACTGGCGCGCTCGTGCTCGGCGCGGCCGGATTGCTCAAGGGCAGGCGGGCGGCAACGCATTGGATGAGCCGTGACATGCTGGCGGCGTTCGGCGCGATTCCCGTGGCCGAACGCGTTGTTGTCGATGGCAACGTCATCACCGGCGGCGGGGTCACCGCCGGAATCGACTTTGCCCTCACGGTCGCGGCGCAAGCCTTTGGTGATGAAACCGCAAAGCTGATCCAGCTCGCCGTCGAATACGATCCCCACCCGCCGTTCAATGCCGGCTCGCCTGAAGGTGCTGGAGAAGAGATCGTGGCGCGGACCCGGGCCGCCGCTGCAACGCGCCAGGCGGAAAGATTGGCTGAAGTGGAAAAGGCGGCAGCGCGGCTGTGAGTGCGCCGCGGAGAATCTTGGGTGGCGCTTGTGGATCATATGCAAGTCCTGCCGCGGCAGGGTTTTTAGCGTTTTCGGTCCAGGCGTAAACGCTCAGGCCGCAAGCGCCGCGCCCGACCAGACCTTCAGCCCGGTACGGCGCGTGAGTGGGAACGAGCCAAACCGATACCGGCTGAACCGGAATTGGTCCAGGCCATGCGGCCCATTGCTGGCGGGGGCAGCCTCGCCTATTGTCCGCCACTTCATCCTGCACAGTGTTCTCAATCGAAGCCCGGACCACGATCGTGAAGTTGCCCCGCTTTTTCCAGTCGAACACCACCGCCGGCGATGGCACGCCCGCCCAGGCGCCGGACGGCCAATCCGTGCGGGCTGGTGCGGCGTTTTCCGCCAGTCTGACGTTCGACAACGTCGAGCGCCGCTTCGGGCACATCATGGCGCTGCGGGGAATTTCACTCTCGGTCGAACCAGGGGAAGTCGTCTGCCTGCTGGGCCCTTCGGGATGTGGCAAGACAACCCTGTTGCGCATCGCCTCCGGCATCGAGAAGCCATCGGGGGGGCGTGTACTGATTGCCGGTGAGGAGGTTGCGGGCCCCCGCCGCTTCGTGCCTCCCGAAAAGCGTCACGTCGGCCTGATGTTCCAGGACTTTGCGCTGTTCCCGCACCTCAATATTCTCGAAAACGTCGCCTTCGGGCTGCGCGGCCTGCCGCGTGAAACGGGCTATCGCGAGGCCCGCGCAGTGTTGTCCAGGGTGGGCATGGCCCAGCACGCCGACCATTACCCCCATACCTTGTCCGGCGGCGAGCAGCAGCGCGTGGCGCTCGCCCGCGCGATTGTACCCAGGCCCGCCGTCATGCTGATGGACGAGCCGTTCTCGGGCCTCGATGTCCACCTGCGTGAGCGCCTGCAGGAGGAAACGCTGGCCCTCATTCGCGAGACCCGGGCGACCTCCATCATTGTGACGCACAGCCCCGAGGAGGCCATGCGGCTGGCGGATCGGATCGCCGTCATGCGCTGGGGCCGTATGGTGCAGGTCGGCAGGGCTCGCGACCTGCACCGTGATCCGGCGGACCTGTTCGTCGCGCGCCTCTTCTCCGAGATTAACGAGGTCAAATGGAGGGTGGAGGGAGGAGCGCTGCGCACGCCGATTGGAACCTTCATGGTTCCCGAAATCGCGGAGGGCGACGATGCAGTCCTCTGCATCCGGCAGCGGTCCATCGGGCTGGTGGCCAAGGGTGAAGGGGTGGCGGCGCGCGTCGTGCGCGTCAAGCCGCTCGGTGACGCGGCGTTGGTTGACCTTGCCGTCCAGGGCTTCGACGATCTGCTGCGGGCGCGGGTGCGCGAAAGCGAATTGCCGGACAGCGATGACCGGGAAATCGGCGTTGCCATCGCCCCCGAGCGCGTGCTGGTGTTTCCCGCGGAAAACTGGGATGCGCCGCAGGCCGCGACACCCGCAGCCTGAGGTCTGGCGCAGGCCAGGGGCAGGCCCGGACTGGCAGCAACGATATGGACGGCCGGCACCAATGGCATTGGCGCCGCCCGCAAGTGCATTGCAAAAAACGCGTGACGTTATCTGCAGGCCTTCTGGCGTGCCAGGCAATAGACCGGGAAGGTCCGCTTGCAGGTTATTTTGATCGGACCGACAGGCCTTGCGTTGATGCTGTCGATCGAGGTCTTCAAGGCCGCCTTGGCCATGAACGCGGCCAGGTCGCGCGTCACCATGCTGGCTGAGCCACCAGCGCGGACACATTGGGCTTTGGCGGATGCCTGGGAGCTGATGGCCCCAAGGCTCGCGGCCACGACCAGCGGCGCGGCAAAGAATGCGAATTTCATGACGGATGACCCCCAATAAGATCCTGCCCGAAGAACGAGGCAGGGAGAAGTCTAAGCCTGGTGGAAAGAGCTGTCGCAAGCGTTATTGCACCCGAAGCACGGGAAAGGACGAGAGGTGATGCAGATATTGCCGCATGCAAACCGCCGAAGTACGGTCTTGGTGGTGTGAGGCTTGCCAGTCGTTTCAAGCAGACATTGAGCTGTGACAGCGCGCCGGAATGGAGCAACGATACGTGAAGACGCCGACAGAGCGGGTTTTCGTTTATGGAACCCTGAAGCGTGGCTTTCCAAATCATCACTGCATGGAGGGCGCGGCGTTCGTCTGCATGGCGCGCAGCATCGAGGCATGGCCGCTGGTCGTGGGCAACACGTCGTTCACACCCTATCTGCTGCCGGAGAAGGGCGCCGGCCATCGTGTGACCGGCGAGCTGTGGGACGTGCCTGAAACCATGATGCCGTCGCTGGACGATCTGGAATCGACCCACCTGCCGAATGGCTATCGCCGCACCCGCATCCAGGTCGAACCGGAAGGCGGAGGCGCGGCCGGGGAAGCCTGGGCGTATTTCCGGGAACGGCGGTTCATTGACATCATCCATACCGAGCCCATGGCCGACTACCAGGATCGGCGCTACCTGCGGCGGGAGGACCGGGATTGATGCGGGCACGCAATTGCACCTAATCTTGCGCCATCTTCGAACAAGGAGCATTCCTCATGTCAGTACCCGCCGACGTCGTAGCCGAACTCGCCCCGGGCGGCACCTTGCGTGCCGGCATCAACTTGTCCAATTTCCTGCTGGTGACCGGCCGCACGCCCGCGGGCGATCCGGAGGGCGTATCGCCTGACATGGCCGCCGAAGTGGCCAGGCGGCTCGGTGTCAAGCTCAAGCTCATCCCGTTCAAGTCGCCGGGGGCGCTGGGCGACGAGGCCGAGAACGACGTCTGGGACATCGGCAACATCGGTGCCGAACCGCAGCGCGCGCGCACCATCGCCTTTACCGCGGCCTACTGCGAGATCGAGGCGACCTACATGGTGCCGGCCGGTTCGCCGATCAAATCCATGGCCGATGTCGACAAGAGCGGCGTGCGCATCTCGGTGACCGGCCGCAGCGCCTACGGCCTGTGGCTTGAGAACAACATCAAGAATGCCGAACTGGTGCGCACCGATACCCTGGATGCCTCGCTCGAGCGCTTCCTGGCCGACAAGCTCGACGTTCTGGCCGGCCTGCGTCCCCGCCTCAACGACGATGTGAAGAAGGTGCCCGGCGCCCGCATCCTCGATGGCAAATTCTCCGCCGTCCAGCAGGCCATCGGAACCCCGAAGAAGAATGCAAAAGCGGCCAAATGGCTGGCGGATTTCGTCGAGGAGGCCAAGAGGTCCGGGCTCGTGCAGAGCTTCATCGAGAAGCATCACGTCAAGGGGCTGTCCGTCGCGCCGCTCGCCAACGGCTGAGGCGGACGAGAGGACGGCATGCCGAACGCCGGTCGTGTGTGGCGCTGGGTGGAAGGCCGCCCGGCGCCGCAGGCAGTCCTGATGTGCGTGGCGGCCGATGCCTTGGGCCAGGCTCTGACTGCCTCAGGAGTTCGCCACCAGCGGATAGAAATAGGTATGCAGCGGCGAATGCCCGGGGAAGAGATTGATCCCCGCCGCTGACTTGATCAGGTAGCCGCCGATCACGAGCGCGGCCAGCAGGACCGTGCCGCAGACACCGAGCGCAAGGGCGCGAAGAAGGCCTCGCACACGCTGGCGCACACAATCGTGAACGGGAAATCGGCAAGGATCGATTTTTTCGCGAAACATGGGATTGTCTGCAACTGTTTGTTCGGACGGCTCATTTTGGTACGGCTAAACACGTCCGTGCAAGCAACAGTCCAAATTGACGAATTTCGTCCCGGGTATGGCGCATCCGTCATGGTGCTGAATTATCCGGCGGTTAATCCGGAAGCGGTAATGGTGTGCCCAAGCGGCGGGTGCAGCGGGTAAAGGCCGTTTTGCGGGATTGCGTTAACTTTGGTAACCATGCTTCACAAGGGGGCATGGTGGGCGCGAAAGGGCCAACTGCCTTTACAGCCTTGAGGCACGCTGCGGGGATATTGAGCACAAGCGCGGCGGCGTGTTGCAGGATGGCGTGAGCCGTTTTGGCGGAGGGATGAATATGCGGATAGGCCGGTTTCGAGTAGGGCGAAGTCGTGCGGGCGCGGGTTTTGCGGTATGGGCCTTGGCGGCAGCAATAGCCATCCCTGTGCCCGCATCCAGCGCCCAGGAGCGCAGTCCATTCGCAGGCTTGGCCGGGACATGGCTTGGCGCCGCCAGGATACACTTGAGCAGCGGAAAGTCCGAGGTCCTGAAGTGCAGGGCCTATTACACCTCCAAGGAGAAGGACGGGTTGGGTCTTGCCATCCGGTGCGCATCGGCCAGTAACCGCATCGAACTGCGGGCCCATCTGCACCAGGAAGCAGGACAGGTGAGTGGCCGCTGGGAAGAGCGCACATACAACGCGACCGGCAACGTGACGGGCCGGGCGCGCCAAGGGAAAATCAATCTGTCGATCGTGGGCGGAGGCTTTTCCGGCTCCATGGCCGTCGCCACCAACGGCTCCAGCCAGACGGTGACCATCGAGACGCAGGGCGTGGGGCTCAAGAGCGTCGATATCAAGCTGTCCAGGGCATAGATTGCGCAAGGCATGAGGCGGCCAAACTGCCACCCTTCCTTCAAGGCCATGAATCTGTCAAAGAATTCGCCAGGAAGGTGAAGTTCGGCCGCATCGGAGGGACGCGAGGCGGGAGCCGATCAGATACGGACCTATGGGGGACACATGTCCAGGCACAAGGCACTGAAAAGGACGATGGCTGCGCTGGCCGCGGCCGTGATGCTCAATGGTACGCTCGCTGTGGCAACCGCTGACGCCCAGAGTTCCAGACGTCACGGCCACAAGCAGCACGCCTACCAGCAACGCTATGTGGTGGCCGAAAGCGATTGGGGCAAGGGCAGTGTTCGTGGCGCTGTCCGTCGGTGGAAGCACGGCTGGCAGGTCCAGATGCCACGCGGAACCTGGATTGATTGTGTGCGCAGTTGTTCCGAAACATTGCGGCGCGCAACCGTGGACTATTGGGAAACCGTGGGCGGCCCATGGGGTGCCAAGGACGAGGGCCCCGGATACTTCAAGTGGGAGTTCTACTTCTGACGATCCCGCTGGAGCTGGCACACGCTATGCCCCGGCGCACGACGAATTGCAGAACGCCCCGCGAAAATGGTTTCGCGGGGCGTTTGCGCTTCAAGAGAAAGGGAAACCCGGTGGCCGAAGCTGGAATGGCCGCCAAGGGGTGCGCGTCACGACTGGAGTTTGGCCTCGATCGCCTTCAGCGCATCGGCAGCTTTCGAACCGTCCGGCCCGCCTGCTTGCGCCATGTCGGGGCGTCCGCCACCGCCCTTCCCGCCAAGGGCCTCGGACCCTGCCTTGACGAGATCGACCGCGCTTAGCGTTTTCGTCAGGTCGGCTGTGACACCGACCGCCAGGCCGGCCTTGCCGTCCTCCGTGACGCCGACGATGGCGACCACACCCGAACCGATCTGCTTCTTGGCGTCGTCGACCAGTCCCCTGAGGTCTTTCGGATTGAGGCCCTGCACCGACCTGGCAAGCAGTTTGACGCTGCCGACCGTCTTGATGTCGCCACCACCAGCACCGTTCTCGGCGCTGGCCGTCCCGCCGCTCAACGCCAGCATCCGTTTGGCGTCGGCAAGTTGCTTCTCCAGTTGCCTCTGGGTCTCGACCAGCGCCTTGACCCGCTCGACCACGTCGTCCGGCTTGGTGCGCAGCACGCCGCTCAGTTCGCGCATCCGCTGATCCTGCTCGGCCAGATAATGCCGGGCGCCGTCCGCGGTCACCGCCTCGATGCGGCGCACACCCGCCGCCGATCCTGATTCCGCAACGATACGGATCAGGCCGATGTCGCCCGTGCGCTTCACATGTGTTCCGCCGCACAACTCCACCGACCACGACTTGTTGGCCTTTTCGCCGCCGATGCCGACGCCCATCGAGACGACACGCACCTCGTCGCCATACTTCTCGCCGAAAAGCGCCATGGCGCCGGTCTGCCGTGCATCCTCCAGACTCATGAGCCGCGTATCGACCGGGCTGTTCTGCAGCACGTAGAGGTTGGCCATTTCTTCAACGCGCGCGATCTCGTCCGGCGTCATGGGCTTGTTGTGCGAGACATCGAACCGGAGCCGATCGGGCGATACCAGCGAGCCCTTCTGCGCGACATGCGTGCCGAGAATCTGGCGCAGGGCCTCGTGGATGATGTGCGTGGCCGAATGGTTGGCGCGAATGGCCGTGCGCCGTGCGTGATCCACCGTCATGGCCACGGCATCGCCCGGCTTGAAGCTGCCGCTTTCGACAACGCCGGAATGCACGAACAGGTCACCCAGCTTCTTGTTCGTGTCGGTGACGCGGAACACCGCCCCCTTGGGGCCGGTAATGATGCCGGTATCGCCGACCTGGCCACCGCTTTCGCCGTAGAACGGTGTCTGGTTGACGATGATCTCGCCTGACACGCCCTTGTCGAGCGTCTTGACGGCGGCGCCATTGGCGAACGTCGCCTTGATGATGGCCTCGGCTTCCTCTGTCTCGTAGCCCAGGAACTCGGTTGCCCCGGTTGCTTCCTTGACCTCGAACCAGATGCCTTCAGTCGCCGCTTCTCCTGAACCTTTCCAGGCGCGCCGTGCTTCTTCCTTCTGCTGTTCCATGGCGGCCGTGTAGCCGGCCATGTCCACCGCAATGCCGCGCGGGCGCAACGCGTCCTGCGTCAGGTCCAGCGGGAAGCCATAGGTGTCGTAGAGCCGGAAAGCGACATCGCCCGCCAGCACTTCACCTTTGCGCATATTGTTGGTGGCCTCGTCGAGCAGCCCGAGCCCCCGCTCCAGGGTTTTCCGGAAGCGGATCTCCTCGAGCTTCAACGTCTCCGTGATGAGCGCCTGCGCCTGGACAAGCTCGGCGTAGGTGGTGCCCATCTGGCGCACCAGCGCCGGAACGAGCCGATATATCAACGGATCCTTGGCGCCCAGCAGATGGGCGTGGCGCATGGCCCGTCGCATGATCCGGCGTAGCACATACCCGCGTCCCTCGTTCGAGGGCAGCACGCCATCGGCAATCAGGAAGGATGAGGCCCTGAGATGGTCGGCAATCACGCGGTGGCTCGGAACCTTGTCGCCGACAGCCGGTACCCCGGTCTCGGCAACGGAAGCCTCGATCAGGGCCTTGAAGAGATCGGTGTCATAGTTGGAGTAGACCCCTTGCAGAATGGCCGAGATGCGCTCGAGCCCCATGCCCGTGTCGATTGACGGACGCGGCAGCGGGCCACGTTCGCCCGGCGCAGTCTGGTCGTACTGCATGAACACCAGGTTCCAGAATTCGAGGAACCGGTCTCCGTCCTCGTCGGGGCTCCCTGGCGGTCCACCCTGAAGCTTGTCGCCCTGGTCGATGAAGATCTCCGAGCACGGCCCGCACGGTCCCGTGTCGCCAGCTGACCAGAAGTTGTCCGATGTGGAAATGCGGATGATCTTGTCGTCGGAGATGCCGGCAATCTTCTTCCACAGCGTGGCTGCTTCCTCGTCCTCCGAGTAGACGGTGATGAGCAGCTTGTCCTTTTTCAGCCCGAACTCCTTGGTGACCAGGGTCCAGGCCAGCTCGATGGCGCGGTCCTTGAAGTAGTCACCGAACGAGAAGTTGCCGAGCATCTCGAAGAACGTGTGATGCCGCGCCGTGTAGCCGACATTGTCGAGGTCGTTGTGCTTGCCGCCCGCGCGCAGGCATTTCTGGGCTGTGACAGCGCGCGAGTAGCTGCGCTTCTCCTGGCCCGTGAACAGGTTCTTGAACTGGACCATGCCGGCCGATGTGAACATCAGCGTCGGATCGTTGCGTGGCACCAGCGA
>JBKDZY010000778.1:0-3900 GCA_047971765.1 Hyphomicrobiaceae bacterium
CGCGCGGCGACCACACCGGTGTCGAATAGCGCCCTTCACCCCGGCTCAACCGTTGCGCGCCGCCACCGCCCGCGGACATGAGATAGAGCTGCTGCGTCCCGTCACGGTCGCTCTCGAACACGATCGAGCGCCCATCCGGTGAATAGCACGGCCCGGTGTCGATCGACTGAAGCTGCGTCAGTCCCCGAAACTGCCGCGACCTGAGGTCCATTTCCACAAGCCGCGTGCGCCCACCTTCGCCTTCGCTCATCACGATACGCTGGCCATCCGGCGAGAACCGTGGCGCCAACGACATGCCCGGAAAATCGCCGACCCCATGCGCTTCCCCGTTATCGATATTCATCAACATCACCCGGGGACTGCCCCGGTAGTAGGTCATATAGGTCACTTCGCGACTGTTCGGGCTGAAGCGCGGTGTAATGACCAGCTCCTTGCCGGAGGTCAGCATCCGCGCGTTGGCGCCGTCCTGATCCATGATCGACAGCCGCTTGACCCGCCTGTTCTTCGGACCACTTTCGTCCACGAACACGATGCGCGTATCGAAATAGCCCTTCTCGAGGGTCAGCTTTTCCCACGCCTGATCCGCCACGATATGACCCAGCCGCCGCCAGGCCGCGCTCGACGTTGCCAGTTGCTGGCCAACGAGCTGCTTACCAAGCACCACGTCCCACAGTCGGAACTCCGCTCGCAGCCTGCCGCCTTGCGCTGGCTCGACCCGCCCCACCACAAGGGCTTCCGCACCGATCGCACGCCAATCGGCAACCCGTGGCGCCACATTCGGATTGCCGATCTTCTCGATGAAGGAGCGCGGGTCCAACGCCCTGAACAATCCGGAACTTTCCAGGTCGTTCGCAATGATGGCCGCCACTTCCTGGCCCAGCGTCGCATCACTCGAAAGGAATGCCGGAACGGCAATCGGCCGAGGCTTGAAGTTCGCCTCGTTGACATCGACCACCAGCGGACCACCTGGCTGCGGTGCGCCTTGGGCCCGCGCTTCGCCCGCAAGCAACACGGCCGGCGCAAGGGCGGCAGCACCAGTCAGGCACAAAGCTTGGCGTCGCGTCGGCATTGGCACGGGAGCCCTCACATGGTTCGAATGTCAACTCGTGGCAAAAGGCCAAGCACTCATTCTTCTGTCAAGATGTCGAAAATTGGGAAAGCGTCCATTTATCCGGTCCCGCCGTTCCCCCCCGCGCACCTCAGAACATGCGGGCCGGATCGAACGACACGATCATGTGCTCCCATCCTCCGGCATACTTGTCCGGCGGCAGCACATAGGGCTGGCATTGGACCAGCGCGCGCATGGCGGAATCGGCCGCATCCCGGAACACCGGGCTGGATTGCGTATTGACCACCTGCGGTTGGCCGACGATATCGCCGCTCGGGCTGAGACGTACGTCGATCTTCACCACCATGTTCTGAATGCCATCCAGACCGGCATTGATGTTCCAGCACCGGCTCACCGCCTGCCGCATCAAACCCGCTAGAAAACTGGCCTCGCTGGCGGAAATGGTCTTGTCACGCCCCCGCGGATCGCCCTTGACCGCGCCTTTCTCCTTTACACTGGGATCGGCATCAGGATTGGCTGCCGCCGCCTGTCTGGGATCGGGCGTCTTGTCCAGCAGCGCTGCCAACCGACTCGTATTCAGGCGCTTCTTTGCCTCGCGCTCACGCTTCTTCTTCTCCGCCAGCTCGCGTTTGCGCTTCTCACGCTCACGCCGCCGCTTTTCAGCCAGCGCCTTTTTCCGCTTCTCCTCGGCCTTCTTCTTCTCTTCGGCTTTGCGCTTCTCTTCTTCCTTCTTCAGCTCCTCGGTCTTGCGTTTTTCCTCTTCTTTCTTCTTGGCCTCGGCCTCGGCTTTTGCCTTCGCAGCCTCTTCCTTGCGCGCCTCTTCTTCCTTGGCTTTCTGCAGCGCGATGTCCTCGAGCTTCTTGTCGAGGGCAACCTGATCAGGATTGGGCTTGGGTGGCGATGCCTTCGGCGGCGGAGGCGGAGGTTCCGCGCTGGCCACCTTCTGCGGCGGCTCTGGCGTGACTTCAGGTTCGGGCGGCGGCGGCGCAGCAGCCGTTACCGGCGTCGGCCGTTTAGTGTCCTTCAACGCCTCATCGGGATCCTTGACGTCTTTGGGAGCGGCCTTCTCGAGCTTTCCCTCCCGCGCGCCCTTGCGCATGGCGTCGAACTCCGATGGTGAGATCACATCGGCGACAGGAATGCTCTCCTTCATTTTGGACAAGGGTGGCGTACCGGCAACCGCGAATACGGCATACCCGAGCAGACATGCATGCATCAACAACGAGATGACGAGTCCCACAGACACAGCCGCTAGCCCCCAGCCTCCATCTCGGTCACCAGAGAAATCTTCTTGAAGCCGAACTCCTTGATCATCGCCATCACGCGGGCCACATGGCCGTATTCCACGCCCCTGTCACCTCGCAGGAACACCGGTTCGTCGGTCCCCCCACGCCCCTGCGCGATGGCGGCAAGCTTGGTCCCCAACTCCTTGAGATCGATGGGCGTCTTGTCTTCCTGGCCGAGAAATACATCCCCGTTCTTGGTAATCGAGACGACAATCGGCTCCTGATTGGCTTCGAGTTGGCGGCCCTTTGCGTTCGGAAGCTGCACCTGCACGCCGCCAGTCATCAACGGCGCCGAGACCATAAAAATGATCAACAGCACCAGGATGACGTCCACGAACGGCGTCACGTTGATCTCGCTCATCGGCATGTGCCGCCGCCGGCGTCCGCGCCGTCCGGAATGCCCACCACCGCCGCCGCCGAGACTGGCCCCCATTGCCTTATCCCCTTACGACCGAACGTCGATCTGGCGCGATACGATCGCTGCGAACTCGTCGGCAAACGCCTCGAGCCGCTGCGCAAGCCGACCAGAATCGGCAGAAAACTTGTTGTAGGCTATGACCGCCGGTATGGCGGCAAGAAGGCCAAGAGCTGTGGCAAACAACGCTTCCGCGATGCCCGGTGCCACCACCGCGAGGCTTGTATTCTTCGAAACAGCGATGGCCTGGAAACTCGTCATGATGCCCCAGACCGTTCCAAACAGGCCGATGAACGGCGCCGTCGAGCCGACAGTCGCCAGGAACAGCAGGCTCCGCTCCAGCCGCTCCATCTCACGGCTGATCGTGACATCCATCACCTTTTCGACACGCAACTGGATGCCGCCCAGCGCCCTGATGTTGCCCTCGACCGAACGCTTCCATTCCCGCATGGCTGCCACGAACAGCGCTGCCATGGAAAACGTCTTGTCCCGTGACAGCGACGAATAAAGTTCCTCGAGCGACTGCCCCGACCAGAAAAGCTGTTCGAACCGATCCGCCTCCCGGCGCGCGCGGCGGAACGCATAGAGCTTCTGGAAAATGATTCCCCAGGACCAGACAGAAGCCAGCAGCAATCCCATCATGACGATCTTGACGACGATGTGCGCCTGCAGGAACAGGTGCAGAAACGACATCCCGTCAGCAGGACCACTCAGAGCTTCCCGTACGACGTTGGACGGATCCATGTTGTTGCCTTGTTCCCCACCAGGCCCGCGCGGTCGATGTTCCGCTCACGGTCCACACATCCTTTGAGCGCTCGGCCGAGCCCCACCTCGCAAACCCCGATCGCAACGAAAATGATTGCATCACCAACCAGAATCGCCACCGTCCCCGACGAATGCAGTTCGGTCACGCTTCTTGCCCCGAATTTCGGCCAAACTGCGACCCCCGGCGACCAATCACCACCTTTGAGCCATTGCCGACGCAATAAACCGGCAATCTCGTCCCGCTCAAGAGCGCTCGTGCGCGCACTGTGGATCACCTCAGCTTCGTTCTGCCGCCAGCCGCCTGCGCCGGGCAACCCTCAGGCCACGGAAAACGGCCACCGCAAGAGATTTTGCAAGCCCCCCCG
>JBKDZY010000779.1:0-8867 GCA_047971765.1 Hyphomicrobiaceae bacterium
CTGACCCTGTCTTTGATAACGTTCTTTCAGCGCTTCCCCATTTCGTTCCGCGCGGAACGCCAATTGCGCCGCTACCTGCTCAGATTTGGCCATAGCCTCATCAGGGTCCTGGATGACATGCGGTGGGACCGACCGATCGCGGGCACATGGCTCCAGAGGCAGATTTTTGCCTACCACATGAACCAGCTGACAACCTTGCCGCAGCGGATCAGCAACCTGATCCCCGCGCTGCCGTCCTCGAACGTTAGCGATAGCGGCCGCGAAGCGTTGGCCGGCTTGACCTACAGGCTTGAGGCGACCGCGATCCGCATCAACGACCTGGCACGCTTGCGCACCGAGCCTGCCGATGACGTCTGGGTGGCCCTCCTCGCCGACGACGTCCGGGAATGGCGCCTCGGCATTCGCGGTGTGATCGCAAAGCTGCTCGACGAGCCCGATGCTTCATCCCTCGCCGACTTGCAGGAGCGCCTCGACAGCAGGATCAAGAAACTCGAATCACTCATTAGCGAGCATTCGGGCGATAGCGAAGCGCCCCCCGCCACCCCGCAGGGCAAGGCCCACATGAGACGTGTATTGTCCACATATCACGGCATTTCTCTTGCCGTCATCGGAATAGCCCGGCGCGCCCGGCAGATTTCCTGGCAACGATTGTCCGAGAACCGCTTCTAGACAGTCCGTGACGACATCCGCGTCCGAACAGATTTGCCCCGGCACCCATCCGCAGTGCAAAACAACGTGAACAGACCGCACAATTCCGCAAGAAGGGCAGCGCCCACATGATGCCAAAGGAACTAAGCCTCGGAGAAGTCTACATCCCCCCGTTCCTGGTGGCGGCAGCGCTTGCCTTGATCCTCGCCTGGTTGACGTCGATCATGCTCAATCGCCACCGGTGGACACGCTTCATCGCCGCACCGAGCGTGGTCTTCCTGTCCGTCACAGCCATCTACACCGTGCTGATCGGCACCTTCATCATCCTGATCTGATCATGAAAAAATCCACACAGATCCTCATCACACTCGCCATTCTGGCCGCAGCCGTTCTCGCCGTCGGACTGAAATACCGGGATTATCTCGCCAATCCCTGGACCCGCGACGGACAGGTGCGCGCCGACGTGATCAAGATCACGCCCCGTGTTTCCGGGCCTATCGTCAATCTGCCGATCAAGGACAACCAGTTCGTCAAGACGGGCACGCTCCTGTTCCGCATCGACCCGCGGACCTACAAGGTCGCACTCGACAAGGCCAAGGCCGACTACGATGCAACCGTCGAGGAACTTCGCAGCCTGGACAAGCAGATCCAGGCCGCCGAAGCCGCTGTCGAACAGGCCAATTCAAGCATCACCCAGGCAGAAGCCCAGGTCCGTTCGACCCAGGCCGATGTGAAGGAAGCCATGTTGCAGCTCGAGCGCTACAAGGTGCTTGTCCATGATCGCAACGTGTCCCAGGCCGTCTATGACCAGCAGCGGCGGACCTACGATGTCGCCGTCGCCAACCAGGATCGCAGCACCGCCGCACTCAATCAGGCCAGAAGCGCACTGGCACAGGCCATTGCCCAGCGCGAAACCGCGGTCGCCAAGCGTGGCATCATCGGCGATGAGAACTCGCAGTTGCGCAGCGCCAGGGCGGCCATGGACGAGGCTCGCCTCAACCTGGAATTTACCGAGCAACGCGCCCCCGTCGATGGCTACGTCACCAATCTCACCCTCCAGCTGGGCAGCCAGGCCAATGCCGGCTCCCCCGCCATGGCACTCGTCGACGTCAACAGCTTCTGGATCGACGCCTATTTCAGGGAATCCCTGGTTGGCTCCCTGGCCATCGGAGACGAGAGTTTCATCACCCTCATGAGCAACACGGACAAGGTCATCCGTGGGCGCGTGGACAGCATCGCCTGGGGCATCGCCCAGCAGGACGGCAGCACTTCCACCGACCTGTTGCCCGCCGTGCAGCCATCCTTCGAGTGGATCCGCCTGGCCCAGCGCATCCCGGTCCGCATCAAGGTTCTGCAGGTGCCGAAAGGCGTGAAACTGCGCGTTGGCGCGACGGCCTCGGTCATGGTCCGTACAGGGACCAACGGCAAGCCGGACGAACCCATGCCGCCCCCCGTGCCCAACGCCCTGCAATAGCCGATACGGGAAGTGCATGGCCTCTCGACAGCAGGCGGGCCGGCGCCAGCTCATCCGTTGCTCGCCCGCCGCCCAAATGGATCGCCCCGGAAACCCCAATTGGTCTTGGGGCTTTGCGCGCCAACCGGAGATGTTTATGGTCCGGAGCCCAGCGTGACCGCCGTTCCGCCCTCACTACGACCGAGGACCCTATGACCGACACTTTGCGCATCGCCCTTGCCCAGCTCAACCCCGTGGTGGGCGACATTGACGGCAATGCCGGGCGGCTTGCAGCAGCGCGCATGGAAGCAGCCGGCAAGGGCGCGGATCTGGTCCTGTTCCCGGAACTCTTCATCTGCGGCTATCCACCGGAAGACCTGGTGCGCAAGCCGGCATTTGCCGCCGCCTGCAGGGCCGCCATCGAAAATCTCGCTGCCACCCTGCCGCCGGGACCAGCCGTCCTCGTCGGCACGGTTTGGCCCGACGCTGGCAAGGTCTACAATGCCGTCTGCCTCATCGACGAGGGGCGTATAGCGGCCGTCCGCTACAAGGTCGATCTCCCGAATTACGGCCCCTTCGACGAAAAGCGGGTGTTCGACGTCGGCCCCCTGCCAGGGCCCATTCCCTTCAGGGGCGTCCGCCTCGGCGTCCCCATCTGCGAGGACATCTGGCACGACGAGGTCGTCGAATGCCTGGCCGAATGCGGTGCCGAGTTGCTGCTCGTACCCAACGGGTCGCCCTTCAATTGGCGCAAGGTCGATGTGCGCTTCAACGTCACCACCGCACGCATTGCCGAGTGCGGCCTTCCGCTCGCCTACGTCAATCAGGTCGGCGGACAGGATGAACTGGTCTTCGATGGAGCCTCTTTCGTACTGAACCGGGACTCGAGCCTCGCGGTCCAGCTCCCAGCCTGGGAAGAAGCCATCGTCATCACGGAATGGGAACGCTTCAGCACCCCCGATGGCATTGACACCGCGAGCGAAACCGGCTGGCGGTGCCGGCCCGGCTTGAAGGCCCTCGTCGAGGAGGGAGATGCCGCCGCCTATCATGCAACCGTCCTCGGCCTGCGGGACTACGTGCAGAAGATTGGCTTTCCCGGCGTCGTCCTGGGCCTCTCTGGCGGTGTCGACTCCGCCCTCTGCGCAGCGATCGCCGCTGACGCCCTGGGCCCCGAGCACGTCCACGCCGTGATGCTGCCCTACCGCTATACGTCGAACGAGAGTCTCACCGACGCTGCCGCGTGTGCCCAGGCCCTGGGCCTGCGCTACGACACGATTGCCATCGCCCCGGCGGTCGAAGGTCTCTACGACATGCTGAAACCGATGTTTGCCGGCCGCGAGCCCGACACGACCGAGGAGAACATCCAGAGCCGCATTCGCGGCACCACCTTGATGGCCATCTCCAACAAGTTCGGCTCAATGCTCGTGACCACCGGCAACAAGAGCGAGATGAGCGTCGGCTACGCCACCATCTACGGCGACATGAACGGCGGCTTCAATCCCATCAAGGATCTCTACAAGATGGAGGTCTACCGGCTATGCGCGTGGCGCAACAGGAACCAGCCCCGCGGCGCCAAGGGACCGGCAGGCATCGTCATACCCGAGAACATCCTCACCAAGGCGCCGTCCGCCGAATTGCGTGACAACCAGACCGACCAGGACTCGCTGCCCCCCTATGAGGCACTCGACGACATTCTCTTCTGCCTCGTCGAGAACGAGATGCCACTGGCTGACATCGTGGCCCGGGGACATGCTCCCGATACCGTCAAGCGCATCGAACGGCTGCTCTACATCGCCGAATACAAGCGCCGGCAGGCTGCTCCCGGCGTCAAGATCTCGTCCCGCAGCTTCGGCCGCGACCGCCGTTATCCGATCACCAACCGCTTCCGGGAAGATCTTGCAAAGCCCCTGCCCAACGCTGCCGCCAGTCAAACGGCACCCCAGCAGGTGAGCCCACGCGCGGACGCCGGGGATGTGTCCTGATCGCCTCCCGGACTGCCCAATGACCGTGACCGTCCGTTTCGCTCCGAGCCCCACCGGCCGCCTCCACATCGGCAACATCAGGACGGCCCTGCTCAACTGGCTTTATGCGGCGCGCGAAAATGGCACCTTCATTCTGCGCCTCGACGACACGGACCGCGAACGGTCCACACCCGAGTTCGCCGATGCGATCCGCCAGGATCTCACGTGGCTAGGACTGGTATGGGACCAGGAAGCGAGCCAGTCCCAGCGCCTTGCCCGCTACGCGGACGTCGCCGAACGGTTGAAGCAAAGCGGCCGCCTCTATCCCTGCTATGAAAGCGAAGAGGAACTCGACCGCCGCCGGTCCCGCCAGCGCGCACGCGGCCTGCCGCCGATCTACGACCGGACCGGACTGCGCCTCAGCCCGGAAGAACGTCACCAGCTCGAGCAGCAAGGCCGTCGCCCCCATTGGCGCTTCAGGCTCGACAATAGCAGTCCGGAAACGGGCGACACGCCACAGCCCACCCTTGTCGCCTGGCTGGATCTGATCCGGAACGACCAGACTGTCGATATCGGCTCACTCTCGGATCCCGTCCTGATCCGCGAGGATGGCACGCCGCTCTACACATTCACGAGCGTTATTGACGACATCGACATGGACGTGACCCATGTCATCCGCGGCGAGGATCACGTCACCAATACCGGTGTCCAGATCGACCTGTTCCGGGCGCTCGGCGCGGAACCGCCCCGATTTGCGCATCACAGTCTGCTGGTCTCCGCTGATGGCCAGGCTCTGTCGAAACGCCTCGGCGCCTTGTCCATTGCCAACCTGCGCGATGACGGCATCGAGCCCATGACCGTTGCGAGCCACGCAGCCCTGCTTGGCACCCCGGAAGCGATCACGGTCTACCCGGACCTCGCCACCCTGGCCCAGCATTGCGAACTGGAGCGCGTATCCCGCTCGCCTGGTCGCTTCGATCTTGCGGAACTCGAGACCCTCAACAGCCGCTATCTCACGTCACTGCACTATGACGATGTCAGGGAACGGCTGGACAGCATGGGGATCAGCGGCGGCGCCAGCTTCTGGGAAGCCGTGAAGGGAAATCTCACCCGGTTCGCCGACGCACACCTGTGGTGGCAGATCACCAGCAGCCCGATCACACCGGCAATCGAGAACGAGCCCCTGCTTGCCGAAGCCGTGACCCTGCTCCCCGCCGAGCCCTGGGATGAAAATACGTTTGCCACCTGGACTGCCGCCATTCGCAAGGCCACCGGAACCAAGGGTCGCCAGCTGTTCCACCCGCTTCGCCTGGCGCTGACCGGAAAGGAGGCCGGGCCGGAGTTGAAGGCGTTGCTGCCGCTGATGGGACGCAATCGGGTCGAAGCGCGGCTCCAGGGCCGGGAAGCCTGAGCTGGAGAACGAACTGGGCCTAGCCTGATCGGCTGAGATGGAAGCAAACCTGCTCTAGCCTGCGCCCGCCGCGCTTTTCGATATCCGGCTTTCAGGCACGATCGCCTGCCCCTTCCTGATGAAAACCACCGGCACGCCGTTGAGCGTACCCAGGGAAACCACCCCGAGAGACGACCGCTGATAGCCGATGGCCTCGAAGAAGGAGAGTGCCGATGGCAGCACCCGCGCCGAGAAGGCGTAGAAGCCTGCCGCCTTGGCCCGCTCCTCGATGGCGCCGACAATCTGACGGCCAAGTCCCATGCGCCAATAGAGCGGAGAGACGAAAACCGACGTGATGCGCGCACTCAGACCCGCATCATCCGCAGGCAGCCACCCCGCGGTCGCGACCAGCCGGTCTTCATACCAGACCGTCAACAGCGATTGAGCCTGCAGGGCACTGGTATAGTCCGGCGCATAGACCCGGTTCAAATACGCAACGAGCTGATCGCCATCGAGAACTGAACCGCTGACCGCCCGCAGCGACGTCGCGTGCAAGTTCCGCACCTCTGACCATCCGTCGACGCCCGCCTCACGAACGGTGACAGGCAGCCGGGTGGCGCGCTTGCGCTCCTGCTCCAGCATATTGCAACGCCCAACATGAATATGACGACGGGGAGAACCTATACCGAATTGTATACATCACGCAAACACTTGAACTGAACCGGAAGTCATAGCCCGTCAAGCGGTTAGCAGATCTCACCGTTCAAGACCGTCATGCCACGCCATTCCGGCATCCGATAATTGAAATAAGGACAACGCCACCGTTTGGGAGTCGCGAGACTGAAGGCAGCCACCAACCTGAATGCCGAAAAGCCCCGGGCAAACAACCACCTCGCGCAAGAGCGCTGGCACGGTCAATCCGCTCACCTTTTCGGCTGCTGCGCAGTCTGCCAGTTGGAGCCGGACTGTGGGCCCGCATCCGTCCGGCGGCCACCCGTATCCGTCGGCGACGGCGTGTATTCGGATTGTTTGCACGAACACCCCTGGACGAACTCCTTCCGGTATTTGAACGCCGTCTTCAGACTCGTATAGCGGCGCCTGTCGGAATAGGACTGGGCCTGGTCCAGATTTCCGCCGGGATTCTGGTAGTAGAACAGGTCAACCGGCGCCGCGCATTTCGACTGGCAGGTCTCCATGTCGCGCGCGAAATGGCTCTGGAGCGTGGAGAAGCTCACCGGGAAAAAATAGCCGTCGCACAACCGGACACACACCGTGCGGTAGGTCGCGAACGGCAGGCTCCGGTAGGTATTGGCAGATCCCGAACCGCTGCTGTCCTCGTCCTGCCACAGCGAAGAAAACGGGTTGTCGTTGGCCTGCCGCCGTGCAGCCTCCCGCGCGTACTGCGCACCACAATTGTTGCGCGCCAGCTCCCGGATCAGGTCGTCCTGGTAAGAGCGGTCGCGCGAGCTGGAGCCCATGTATTGACGGCGCTGAGAATCGAGGTCGGCCACCCGCTGCCGGTTCTCACTGACATCATTGGACAGGCCGATGCAGCGCCGGCTGCGCCGCAACGTCCGAGAGAAAAAGAACTGATCGTAGCAATCAGCCCGATCAAGCGCCCGCTCGCTGGACCGCAACGCCCGTTCCGCCTGGCGCAACTGCGCATCGATATCAGGCATTTGATTGCGACCGCCATTAGCCTGCCGCTGCTGGTCGACCAGACGTTGCTCAAGCTGCAGGCACACATCGCCACGGCTGTAGCGCTGCGCAGGCGCGCTGTCCTGGTTCCATGACGGTTGGGGATCGCGGCGCGGCGGCGGACGTCTGACCGGCGCCGGTTCACTCGACCATGGCCACCAACCGGACTGGGCCACCGCCGGTTGCACCTGGGCAATGCCGACGCCGAGCCCCACGATCGCCGCGGCCAAACCACCGAGCCACCACCAGCTTGCCTTGTTGCCTGCCAAATCGAACCTCGTTTGCCGTCCAGCCCGTTTCATCGGGCTTGCAAGCCATCCGGCCCGGTGCAATCGTGTGCGCCGCCGGGCTTCCCATGACACTGCCGTGAACACCACGTATCCGCGGTTTCGCCTAAGGCACGTTAGGCACGGATATTTGGCGGCATCATGGTCACGACGAAAAATGACGGTCAACAGAGCCAATCGTAGCCGGTGTGGATAGATTGGGTATCATTCGTCGCAGCCTCCCCATTTCGCTTCGCCGCTCCCCGCACGGGGGAAGACGGCAGGCCAACCCGCAAAGGACCTCACCCGATGCCGTACGATATGCAGTCCCTGATCTCGGAGCTTTCCGCGGCTCGAACCAAGGGCCGACGCATTCGGGTCGATGAGCTCTCACCAGACCTCATTCCGGCCTCTCCCGATGAGGGCTACAAGGCCCAGCACGCCCTTCTCGCCCACCTCGGCCAGCCGGTTGGCGGCTGGAAGATTGGCGCCACCGCCCCACCGACCATGACACGCTTCGGTCTGGATGAACCCTTCTACGGAGCAGTGCTGGCCGCAGATCTCCACGCCAGCGGCGACCACATCCCTGAAAACCGCTATCCGGCCAAGGTCCTCGAAACCGAGTTCGCCTACCGCATGGCGCGCGACGTGCCCGTCGGCTCACAACCACCGACAAAGGAAGACCTCCTGGACGCGGTCGAGGCTCTCGTCCCGGTGTTCGAGATCATCAATCCACGCTTCGACCGCATTCCATTCGAGAAGGTGCCCCTGGCGATTGCGGATCTGGGTCTGAACGGTGGCCTGGTCCTCGGCAAGCCAATCAAGAACTGGCGCAATCTCGACCTGAGCAATCATCCTGTCCGCCTCGTCGTCGATGGAGAAATCAAGGGCGAGGGCAGCTCCGCCGACGCCATGGGCCACCCCGCGGAGTCCATGACCTGGTTCGCGCGCAAGCTCTGGCACTCCGGAGAAGGCCTGAAGAAAGGCCAGTACATTTCGACCGGAAGCTGCACCGGTGTCGTCCCGATCGAAGCCAACAAGACCGCCGTTGGTGATTTCGGGCCACTCGGCCGCATCGAATTGCGCTTCGTCTAGTGTCCCGGCCGCAAAGTTCGTCAGTTCAAACCGCACAGTCGTACGAACTTCGCAGTCGATAAGGACACTAGAGATATCATTGCTTTAGTGTGGTGTCATGTTCTGAAGTTCGCTTGCAACGTGTGCCGATATGATGGAGCGAACTTCAGAACCGCCACACGAGCGGCAGGTACCACAAACGCCGGGAACCGGGCGCTGGAAGCCATAGAGACGCTTGACCACCAGCGCCGGCAACCGCATAAGTGGCCCATGAAGCGTGACACACGGAAACTGGCCGTCAACATTTGTTGCGGCATAATTATCACGGGCTAGCTCAACGCTGGCGCGCTGTCCGCTTCTTTGCCTCCACGACCAGA
>JBKDZY010000780.1:0-3312 GCA_047971765.1 Hyphomicrobiaceae bacterium
GCTGACACAAGGTCACTCAGTGCGAGGTCAGCCGCCGCGACCGACTTCCATCAGCAGTTTTTCCGTGCGGGCCTCCTCCAGGCGGGAAGCAAAGCGCCTGGCTTCATGCTCGTCGCGAACCGTCTTGGCGAGCGTGAACGATGATCCCACCAGGAACACACTTGCCATCATCATGTAGCCTTTCACCATGACATCGACGGGCAGGAACCAGATGCCTACCGCTGCCATGAAGGCGGCGGCGCCGAACTGGGCGTAGGTGAAGGTCAGCCAGGCGCCGGTATTGGAGGGGTTGTTGTTGCTGTTGTTGGCCATGGAAAAAGTCCTCGATTTCGTTTGATGAGTGGACGTGTCGGTTGTCGGGGATGCCGGTTCCCTGTGGAGACGGCGGATGCGTTGGGTTTGCATTCACTTCCCTCAGTTGGTTCCGGGATTGGGGTTTTCAGGCGATGTGGCTGCGGTCTGCCGCCGGATTCTGGCCAGGACATCGGCGGGTCTGGTTTTCGGGCGGGGACCGAAGCCGGCATCCGAGAGGCGTTCGTCAAGGTCCTTGCCCGAGGCTTCGCGCTCGAGTTCGTCGGCCGCCGCGGCCAGGTCGTCGGCCTGGAGGTGCGATTGGCGGATGCGGTTGAGTGTGGCCTCGGCCTCCCGCAAGGCCCCTGTTCCGGTGGCCAGGGCCCGGCGGCCGTTGGCGCCTGCCCGTTTCAGGGCTTCCTGGGCGCGCGCCATCTCCAGGCCGCGCTTGAGATCGTCGAGCCGGCGGCGGCCATTCTCGGACAATTGGCGCAGGCGCAGGATGTCGATGTCGAAGCGGTTCACCGCGGCCTGGCGCCCGGCGCGCTCGTCCTCGTTGGCGGCGATGACGGTGGCGGCTTCTTCCGCCAGGTCTTCGCGCTGTCCGGCGAGGGCGGCGGTGGCGCTGGCCTCGAGCTCCTTGATCCGACTGTCGAGGGCTTCGACGGCGCGTGCTTCCGAGGCGCGATGGGCCATCACATATGCCAGCTCGCGCTTGGAATGTTCGAGGGCGCCTGCGGCCTCGCGCAGTTGCTGCTCCAGAATGCGAATAGCGTTGGCTTCGAATACGGCTTCCTCGGCTTCGGCTGCTGCGCCTCTGACCAGGGTACCCAGAACCTTGAACATGGTGCTTTGCTCCTTGATGGATCTGCGCGCCAGACGGGCAATTGAGGGCCTGCCCATCCAGCACCTGAACTTCGTTCCCGGCGCCCGTCCGCCAAATGTGCGTCCGGTCTTTTAACTGCGTCCATGAACTTTGTTCAGGAGACTTATATGCCATACGTATGAACTTTGTTCAAGGTGTTTTGTGAACAAAGTTCGTGGTTCGTGTTGTTCGGTTAATCAGTCGTTTCCTGGAGGTATGGCATCACCGATGCCGCAGCGTCTGCAGGCCGGGTGTGCCTTACGGTCGGGCATGCGCCCAAGTGTGGGGAGCGCGCACGGGCCGGGCTGGCGCTGCGTGTCGTTGCACCAGGATCGCATGGCGCAGGCCACAACGGGTATCGAGCACAGGGGGAGTGGATGTGAACGCTACCGAGACACCGGACACGCCGCAGCCGAACTACCGCGAGCATCTGAGAGGCGCGTTGATCGCGACGGTCGGGCGGGTGCTTGAGGCGGAGGGGTTGGAGGCGGTACAGGCGCGCAGGGTCGCGCGTGAGTCGGGCTGTTCCGTTGGAACTCTCTACAACATCTTTGGTGATATCGACGGGCTGATGATCGCCGTCAATGCCGAGACGCTATCGATGCTGGGCAACGTCGTGGGGGCCGAAAGCGGCGGGGCGGGCGAGGGTACGCTTGTCGAGAAGCTGACACGCCTGGGGCACGCCTATCTGCGTTTTGCCACTGACCACCACAAGCGCTGGGATGCCGTGTTTCGTCACCGGATGCTGCCCGGCAAGGCTGTTCCCCAGTCCTATATCGATGACCAGGAGCGATTGCTGAAGGTTATTGCGGACACGCTCGGCGAAGCGGTTGGTGACGAGGACAAGCGGGCGTCGGTCGCCAGGGTCCTGTTCGGGGCCGTTCATGGTGTCGTGGTTCTCGCCCTGGATAACCGGATCGGCGGCAAGCTGCTGCCGGAGGTCGAGCAGCAGGTGGCCTTGATCATCCGGTTGGCTGTTCATGGGCTTGAGGCTGGTGCCGCGTCGGGAGCCTGACGGCCGCGGTGCCAGGCCAATTACGCTTCAAGCGGGATCGGTCTGGCTTGTTTGCGCTCACGTGCCGGGCCGCATTCGCGGCCTGGGCGTTTCCGCCTGAAGCGCAAACGCCATAGTGTGTGGGCGGGGCTGGCCTTGGATCGGCTTACCCTCCCAGGATGCAAGGGCGATCACTCTTCCTGCTTGTTTCCGAGTGCCTCGATGATCGTCATCAGGTCGACGATGAACTGTTCGCGATGCTCCTGCGGCAGGGCATTCAGGATGCGGTCCTCGACCTTCCCGACGGCGGGGGCGGAGGATTCCAGGGCATCCTTGCCGGTGCGGGTCAGACGGACGGCATAGGAGCGTGCGTCCTCCTTGGTTCGTTTCCGCTGCAGCATGCCCTTGGTGACAAGCCGGCGAACCAGATCTGCCAGTGTCGAGCGGTCGATGCCGGTACGCTCGACGAGTTTGGTCTGGTTCAACCCTTCATCCAGAGACACGGTCAACAGCACAGCGTATTGGCGCGGTGTGAGCTGCGGTGATCCGACTTCTGTCATGAAAATGTCGCCGGCGTGCTGGCCAGCGCGATGAAGCAGATGGATAGGAGAGCGGTCGAGCGGCATAGCTTTGGTGTCGCGCTTCATGAAACCATTTTTTGTTAGATTTATTCCTAAACGGTGGTCTTGACGCGAAACCATCCCCGTCACAGCCGAGAGTTATGCGCAATTAGTGCAAAACGCTTCATAAAAGCTGCTTGACGCGAAGATTAGCCGTTAATATTGCAAAATTCAAAGTGTAATTTGCCTTCGACGATCGACAATTTTACCGATCTTCGTTACTTGAATCATACAAATTGTCTTATTTTTTTGATGTCTCGTCCTGAGACGGAGGCGATTTCGGTTGATGTTTTTGAATTGCACCCCATTGGGTTGCAAAAAATATCATTGTGAGTGGAATGATCCCGAAAACCTTGAAACTGGCCCAGGTGGTTTCGCTCATTGTGCGCCAGATCAGTTCGTTCAACGCTGCGAGCGCGAGGAAAAAGAATGCCCACCGGATGGTCAGGATTCGCCAGCCTTCGTTGGTGAGGTTCAGGGCGTCACCCAGCAGGTTCTTCAGGAACGGCTTGTCGAGGGCAAGGCCGGTAAACAACCCGAGT
>JBKDZY010000781.1:0-1939 GCA_047971765.1 Hyphomicrobiaceae bacterium
TCGTCGGTGATGCGGATGCGCGCCAGCCGGGCGATCCGTTTTACGGTTGTCTCGTCGACCTGCATGGTGACTCCGGTCGTTCATTGTCTCGGTTCCTGGGTCCTGATACCCAGATCGAGGCCCCGTGTCACTAATGCTGCGATAGGATTAATGCTTAAAGGGCTGGCAGGCTGGCAGGGGCATGAGGGTTCAGGAGGTGGCGTTGGCCAGTATCGAGAAGCTTCAGGAGACGTTCGGTGTCGAGGGGCGGGTTGCGTTCGTGGATCGCGCGCTTGGCGGGCCATTGGTACGGATCAGGACCGGGGGCGCGGAGGCTCTCGTTGCACTGCACGGCGGACAGGTGCTCAACTGGCTGGTGAGGGGGCAGGCGCTGCTGTGGCTGTCGTCGGTGGCGCGCATCCGGGAGGGGCGAGGCATCCGCGGCGGCATTCCGGTGTGTTGGCCGTGGTTTGCGGATCATCCGGACGATCCAGGGAAGCCGGCCCATGGCTTTGTCCGCCACCGGGCCTGGGATGTCGCGGGGACGCGGGCTGACCACAACACGGCGTCGGTGGTGCTACAAACGAGTACCGGCGCGCGTGGGCAGGACCGTGAGCTGTGGCCGCACCAGGCGCAGGCTCGTATCACCATTGCGGTGGGTGATGTCCTGTCGGTGTCACTCGAAACCCTCAACACGGGCGAGACGTCCTTCACGTTGACGGATGCGCTGCACACCTATTTTCGGGTCAGCGATATTTCGCAGGTGACGGTCGCGGGGCTCGATGGTCTCGCCTATGCCGACAAGCTCGACGGTTTCCGCAAGACGAGGCAGGCCGGGGATATCCGGATCGCTGGCGAGGTGGACCGGATCTATGGGGGCGACATCGGCCGCATCGTGCTGCGGGATGATGGGGCGGGGCACGTGGTGGAGATCGAGGGGAGCGGCAGCCGTAGCGCGGTTGTGTGGAACCCCTGGACGGCCAAGACGGCGCGGCTCGGCGACATGGGGGCGCCCGATGCGTTCCGGCAGATGGTCTGCATCGAGACCGCCAATGCGGGCGAGGATGTCATCGGCCTTGAGCCGGGCGAGCGCCACACGCTGACGGCCACCTACCGCCATGCTGGCGTATCGTGACCGGTTGCCTTCTGCGGGAGGCTGGTGGGCTCCGGCCAGCGATCAGGCGTTGCCGCGCCGCGACTGGCCGGCAAACCGCAGGGCTTCCTCTGCGGCCCGGAACAAGGCGCGGGCCTTGATGATGCACTCTTCCTGTTCGGATGCGGGGACGCTGTCGGCAACGACGCCGGCACCGGCCTGGACATACATGCGGCCATCCTTGACGATGGCGGTGCGCAGGACAATGCAGGTGTCCATGTTGCCATCCGCGGAGAAATAGCCGACGCATCCGGCATAGGGACCGCGTTTTTCGGGTTCCAGTTCGTCGATGATCTCCATGGCGCGCACCTTGGGCGCTCCGGAAAGAGTGCCGGCGGGGAAGCCGGCCATCATGGCATCGACGGTGTCATGCTTCGGGTCGAGATCGCCGTGGACGGTGGACGACAGGTGCATCACCTGGCTGTAGCGCTCGACATCGAAGCTGGACGCGACCTCGACGCTGCCGATTGCGGCCACGCGGCCAACGTCATTGCGGCCAAGGTCCAGCAGCATAAGGTGTTCCGCCCGCTCCTTGGGGTCGGCGACCAGTTCGGCCTCGAGTTGACGATCTTCCTCGGGCGTGACACCGCGGCGGCGTGTGCCGGCAAGCGGGCGGATGGTGACGCGCCCGTCGCTGGCCCGGACCAGGATTTCGGGGCTTGAGCCGACGAGTGAGAAGTCGCCGAAATCCAGATGAAACAGGAAGGGTGAAGGGTTGGTTCGGCGCAGGGCGCGATAAAGCGCGAACGGCGGCAGGGAAAATGGTGCCGAGAAGCGCTGGGATATGACGATCTGGAATGCATCACC
>JBKDZY010000782.1:0-1706 GCA_047971765.1 Hyphomicrobiaceae bacterium
TGCCGGCAGACGGGCACGTCCGGTTGATATCGTTTCGAGCGCTTGGAGGCGCGACATGAACGTTGCAGTAATGAAGACAAAGGCAGAGACGGCGCTGACCGAGAACTTTGCCAGCTTCGCCGATGCCCTGCCCGGGGGAGCGACCGTCAAGGAAGCGCGCGCCAAGGCACTTGGCCGGTTCGCCGCAAATGGCCTGCCGCATCGGCGGATCGAGGAATGGAAGTACACCGATTTGCGCGGCGTCATGAAGGATGCGCTGCCGCTGGCTATCGCAGATACGACGAAGACGACAATTGCCGATGTCATCGTGGCGATGGGTGCGTTAGGGCGCATCGAGGCGCCGCGCTTTGTGCTCGTCAATGGCGCTTACCGCAAGGAACTCTCGAACCTCGGTGGGCTTGATGGCGTGCGCGTCGTGCCGCTGGCCGAGGCGCTGCGCGGTGGTGATGGCGTTAATGAGATTTTGACGCTGGGTGAGGAAGACCGCGGTTCGGATGCGCTGCTGGCGGTCAACTCGGCCTATGTCACCGATGGCGCCTTGATCGATGTGGATGCGGGCGCCAAGCCGAATGAGCCGCTGCTGATCGTGCATGTGCGCGCTGGCAATACGCCGCAATTGGCCGTCGGTCGCCACCAGATCCGTGTTGGTGAGGGCGCGGACGTGACCATCGTCGAGATGTTCGTTGCCGTGCCCGGATCGGTTGCCGAGGGACAGGCGAACATGGTGAGCCAGGTGCACGTCGGCACCAACGCCAAGGTCTCGCATGTCAAGGTGACAACGGATCTGGGCGCCGTCACGCATCTTGCCAACTGGCTCGTGGACCTCGATGAGGACAGCACATATCGCGCGTTCCAGTACACCGCTGGTGTGGGACTGGCGCGCAACCAGGTTCGTGCAACGTTCAAGGGCGAGGGTGCCAAGCTCGACATCTCGGGTGCGTTCCTAGCGCGCCAGCACGAGCATATCGATACGACGGTGTTCGTCGATCACGCCGTGCCCCATGGCGAGAGCCGTGAGCTGTTCAAGGGCGTTCTCGACGGCGAGGCGCGCGGTATCGTCCAGGGCAAGGTCATCGTTCGGCGCGATGCACAAAAGTCGGACGGCAAGCAGATGGCACAGGCCCTGATGCTGTCGGAGACGGCAGAGTTCGATTCCAAGCCTGAGCTGGAGATCTCTGCCGACGACGTGGCATGCGGTCATGGATCGACATCGGCGGCACTTGATGATGATCTGCTGTTTTATCTGCGCGCGCGTGGCATCCCGCTCAAGGAGGCGCGCGTGCTGCTGATCCACTCGTTCATCGGTGAGGCGATCGACAAAGTGGAAAACGAGGCGATCGGCGAGGCTCTCAAGGGCGAGGCGGAACTCTGGCTAGCCAATAGCGTGTGAGGATGAAGGAGCTTTTGCTGCGGCATGGACAAGGGCGCGGGACGCCTGCAAGGGGATGAGGATATGGCGATAGACATCCGCGATAGAACAACGGCAGGTCATGGGCTGGCAGCTGGTGCCTATGACGTGGAGCGGATCCGCGCCGATTTCCCGATTCTCTATCGTGAGGTCTATGGAAAGCCGCTTGTCTATCTCGATAACGGTGCGTCGGCGCAAAAGCCCACACCGGTCCTGGAAGCGATGGATCACGCCTACCGTTTCGACTATGCGAACGTGCACCGTGGGCTGCATTACCTCTCCAACACTGCGACGCAGA
>JBKDZY010000783.1:0-4250 GCA_047971765.1 Hyphomicrobiaceae bacterium
ATAGACCTCCTGGATGCCGAAACGATCCATCATGCCGTCCTTCACCATCGCATCGCCGCCAGCGCCACCCTCCTCGGCCGGCTGGAAGATGACGATGGCCGTCCCATCGAAATTCCGCGTCTCGCAGAGGTATTTGGCAGCCCCGAGCAGCATGGCGGTGTGGCCATCGTGCCCGCACGCATGCATCCGCCCCGGCGTCTTCGAGGCATGGGGCACGCCGCTCGCTTCCGTCATCGGCAGCGCATCCATGTCGGCCCGGATACCGATCACCTTGCCCGATGCATTCGTCCGCCCCTTGATGACGCCCACCACGCCTGTCCGCCCGATCCCCGTGACGATATCGTCGCACCCGAACTCCTTGAGCTTGTCGGCAACGATCCCGGACGTCCGATGCACCTCGTAGAGGATTTCCGGGTTCTCATGGAAATCCCGGCGCCAGGCGGAAACTTCTTCCTTCATCCCTGCGGCGCGATTGATGATGGGCATGTTCTCTCCTTAAGCCTTGGTTCGACTCGTTTCTGTGCGTGGTCGACCATGTCGCGGTCAGGAACCGGGAATCGGGCCCAGGACTGTTTCGATTGAGCCACGCGCTCCCAGACCAGCCAGCGACCACAATTTACGAAATTCCGGCCGCCAACAAGGGGGTATCCTGCCCGGAAATCAGTCCGCAGACGCCAGGAAACGCACCACACCGTCCCCTGCTGCAGCTCCCGACGCCAGCACGCCCTGCAGAAGATATCCGCCCGTTGGTGCGTCCCAGTTCAGAATTTCGCCAGCCACGAACACACCAGGAAGCACGCGCAACATCAGGTTGTCGTCAATTTCATCGAGCCGGACACCGCCCGCCGTCGAAATCGCCCTGTCCAGCCCCGCCATGTCGCGAACCTCGAGCCGCACCCCCTTGATGGCCCCCGCAAGGGCAGCCGGATCAGCAGTCAGACGAGCGCCGAGCACCTCCCGTAACAGGCCAATGGCAACCGGCGGCAGCCCCGCGGCCTTCCTCAACCAGTTGCTCATGCTCATCTTGCCGGGCCCCTTGGCCAGACGTCCGGTGAGGTCCTCCAACCCGAGATCACGCCTGAGATCGATCCCGAGTTCGGCCCTGCCGTTTGCCCTGAGTGCGGCGCGGATACCCGGCGACAGGGCGTAGATGCCACTGCCTTCCAGACCGGTGCGTGTCACCACCAGCTCGGTGTCGATGGGCGGATCGCCCGATGCTGCCAGGCCTATCCGCACCCGCTTCAGGGGCGTCCCGGCAAACCGCGCGGCAAACACCTCGCTCCATGTGATGACAACACCGGCATTGGTTGCTTCAAGGGGGGCGACCCCGACCCCTTGTGCTTCAAGTAGCCGAACCCAGTCACCGTTGGCCCCCAAACGGGGCCAACTCGCCCCACCCGTCGCAATCACGACCGCGGCAAAACCGGACAGATCAACCCGCTCACCACCTGTCTCGAAGGTCAGGCGATGGCCCCGTGCGATGCCGCGCCAGCGATGCCGGAAGTGGAATGCAACGCCCTGGTCGGCAAGCCGTCCGAGCCATGCCCGCAGCAACGGCGACGCCTTCATCGACCGGGGGAAGATCCGCCCGCTGCTGCCAACGAATGTCTCCTGGCCAAGCTCCAGCGCGAATGCACGCAGATCGTCCGGCGAAAAGCGCGCGATCAACGCCCCCATCCAGTCCCGCGCCGCGCCATAACGGTCAAGAAGAGTGTCCAGTGGTTCGCTGTGGGTGAGGTTCAGCCCGCCACGGCCGGCCATCAACAACTTCCGCCCCGCGCTGGGCATGGCCTCGTAGACGGCCACCCCATGCCCAGCAGCCGAAATGCGGTCCGCCGCCATCAGCCCTGCCGGCCCGGCACCGATAACAGCCACGCGCACCCGCGGGGCCGCACCCGATTCTCCACTCATGCCGCGGCCCTGGTCCGGACCGGGCCCTCACCGGCCTTCACCTCACCCCGCTCCATCGGGCTTACCAGATCCCGGTATTCGGCATGGACGCCCACGGCTCGGCCTTGGCCTTGGCTTCACCCTTCTGCAGCAGCTCAACCGAGATGTTGTCGGGCGAGCGCACGAACGCCATCCGCCCGTCCCGGGGCGGCCGGTTGATCGTCACCCCAGCCTTCTGCAGCCGGTCGCACAACGCATAGATGTCGTCCACCTCGAATGCCAGATGCCCGAAATTGCGCCCTCCGGTGTAGGCCTCGGGATCCCAGTTGTAGGTCAGCTCAAGCAGCGGCGCGCGCTTGTCGCGGCCGGCCCCCTCGTCTTCCGAGGCCGCCAGGAACACCAACGTGAAGCGGCCGGCTTCGCTCTCGACCCGGCGAACTTCTGTCATGCCAAGCTTGTTGCAATAGAAATCCAGGCTGGCGTCGATATCGGTCACCCTGACCATGGTATGCAGGTAACGCATAGCGATCCTTTCCGCGCTGCACATGGCCGTGCTCGGCCCATAAGTCATCTTTTGTCGCTGCCATTCTGGAGGTCGCGGCGGTTTCAGGCAACCAGATCCACAGCGAACCCTGCGCGCGCTCAACGCAGCCAACACCTCGGACCGTCATGATGCAGGGGTCGATGAGAGGGTGACGCACCAGCCTCAAGGCCATCTGCTCCCATCCAACCGGGGTACACCCAGGGAGGCCGTCCGACGACCTGACGCCCGCCCGCTCCCGACCGCAACCTCTCGCTCCGGACGATCGGAAAGCTGATCGTCGAGAGGAATCGTTCTGCAGATCGTGACGGCCACGGGATGGATTCCAGCGCCGAGAACCTTTATCCACAATTTGGAGCATTTCAGAACTGATTCGAATCAGCACTCCACAAAACAATGTTCAAACACTTGAAGCATCGTCATTTGGAACCCCGAAACAGAGTTATCCAACATCTTCACAGGGTCGTTATCGTGTTACCATCCGTCCCCAGAACGGCAATTTTAACACACAAATTTTAACTCATTTTCAATGTGTTGCGGCGGCGAATGCAAAAATGACGCTCAGACCTGAATCAGGGCGACGTCGGCACAACGTGGTTAATTTTCGGTAGACATGGAAGCCAAGCGCGTGTCTATCTCGGGTCGTTCCGGACGGCGTTTTGACAGGAGGGGGCAAACCCTGTCTCAGCGTTCAGGACGGGCAAATGCTGGACCCGAGAATAACGCAAATGAACGCGTCGGGTTTTGTCGCAAAACACGTACAAGTAGCGGGGTATATCGCATGGGGGACACTCCGAAATTGCCTTCGGAAATCGCGGACGCCTTTGGGGAGGCTCTGCGCGCGGACGAGGCAGGCGGTCTTGAGGTTTTTGAAATCGCTGGAACCATCAAGTGGTTCGACGCTTCCAAGGGATACGGTTTCATCGTACCCGACAACGGCCTGCCCGACGTTCTCCTACACGTGACCTGCCTCCGGGCCGGTGGTCACCAGACCGCATATGAGGGTGCCCGGGTCCATGCCCAGGTTCTCAAGCGGCCGAAGGGTATGCAAGCCTTCCGTATTCTCAATATGGACGAGAGCACGGCAATCCATCCGTCTCAGCTTCCGCAACGCACGCACGTCGTCGTTGTCGCAGAGAGCGGCTGGGAACGGGCGATGGTCAAGTGGTTCAATCGTGTCCGGGGCTTCGGCTTCCTGACCCGCGGCGAGAACACACCCGACATTTTCGTCCACATGGAGACGCTGCGGCGCTTCGGGTTTACCGAGCTGCGCCCTGGTCAGATCGTTCAGGTCCGTTGGGGCATGGGCGACAAGGGTTGCATGGCCGCCGAACTGCGGCCTGATGGCCTCACGTCCGGACTGCCTGCAGCGCACTGATTGACCCGGTCGCCATGTGCGCTAGCTTAGGGTCGTCAGGATCGGAGTGAAGGCGCGCAATGAGGCGATTGAGACAAACCAATATTGACAGGGCCGTCCTCATGTCGGCCCTGTTGCCATTACTGGCCGCTCTTTGGATGCTGACCGCAACTGACGGCCAAGCCAAGATGCGCATAGAGACCTTGAATATCGTAACGGGTTCCGGCACACACACCTTCAGCATCGAGACCGCCGACACGCCCGAGCAAAAGGCGCGCGGCTTGATGTTCAGGCGCTCCATGCAGGACAATGCGGGGATGTTGTTTCCCTATAATCCGCCCCAGGAAGCGCAAATGTGGATGCGCAACACCTATATCCCGCTGGACATGATCTTCATCCGCAAGGATGGCATCGTGCATCGGATCGAGAAGTCCACCGAACCATTTTCCGAGACGGTGATAT
>JBKDZY010000784.1:0-4137 GCA_047971765.1 Hyphomicrobiaceae bacterium
CGGCGGGCCGGCCGACGGGGACGAGCAGGGGCAAGGGTCTGGGCGGTCACGACTTGCCCGTATCCGCCATGATCTTCGTGATGATCCCGCTGTCCGGGTTCCTGTCGCGGCTGGTTTCGACCCGGGTGCTGTTCACCGTATGCGCGGCGGGCTTTACGGCGTCGAGCGCCTTGTGCGCCACGGCCACGACCATCGACCAGATGATCATCTACCGCGCCATCCAGGGTTTTATCGGCGGTGGCATGATCCCCAGCGTGTTCGCCGCCGCATATACGGTTTTCCCCGCCTCGAAGCGGTCCACCATTTCGCCGCTCATCGGCCTGGTGGCGACGCTGGCGCCGACCATTGGACCGACCGTGGGTGGGTACCTCTCGAATGCGTTCTCCTGGCACTGGCTGTTTCTCGTCAATGTGATCCCGGGCATCTGCGTGACCATCGCGGTCTGGATACTCGTGGATTTCGATAAGCCCAACTGGAGCCTGTGGGACAAGTTCGACTGGTGGGGCCTGCTGGGCATGGCCGTCATGCTCGGTTGCGCGGAATATGTGCTCGAGGAAGGCCCACGCTATGACTGGCTGAGCGATGATACCATAGCGATGTGCGCCGTGCTGATGGTGACCGGTGGTCTCGCATTCTTCTGGCGTGCCTTCACCGCGCCTCAGCCCATTGTCGATATCTTCGCGTTCAGGAACCGGAATTTCGCGTTCGGGTGCGCCTTCAGTTTCGTCATGGGCATCGGTCTGTATGGCCTGACCTACGTCTACCCCGTGTATCTGGCGAGCGTCCGCGGCTACGACGCGCTGATGATCGGCGAGACGATGTGCGTCACGGGTGTCTGCATGTTCGCCATGGCGCCCGTCGCGGGCCGCCTGTCACGCATTGTCGATCTGCGCATCCTGATGGCAATCGGCTTTGCAGGCTTTGCGGCCGGCACCTGGGTGGCAAGTGGAATCACCAGCGATTGGGACTTCAATGAACTGATCTTGCCGCAGGTTCTGCGCGGTACATCGCTCATGCTCTGCATGGTGCCGATCAACAACCTGTCGCTCGGAACGCTCAGTCCCGCAGAAGTGAAGAACGCGTCAGGCCTTTACAACTTGACGCGGAATCTCGGTGGCGCTGTTGGCCTTGCGGTCATCAACACCATCCTCAACGACCGCACGGACCTTCACATCCAGCGTCTCCATGAGAGCGTGCGCTGGGGCAACCAGATCGCGGAAGACGCACTGGCGGGCCTGACACAGAGCTTGTCGAACCTGCCAGATGCAAACCTGGCGGCATTGAAGCAATTGAGCGCGATTGTCCACCGGCAGGCGTTGGTCATGGCCTTCGCAGACATGTTTTTCGTGCTGACCCTGCTGTTTATCAGCCTCGTGATGTTCTCGTTCGTCATGAAGAAGCCGCCACCGCAGGTGGACGGCGCAGCAAGCAGCGGACATTGAGGCTTGGGGGCAGTCGTCCTGCCCCCGTTGGCGGTCCGGGTTCATCCTGATGGATGAGCTGCGTTCACGCCGGGGTTGAGGCCGCCGGGAGGCGGGGCGGTGCTCCCGATGTGTCGCTGATTTCTGGTGGGCGGCACCAGCCGCCAGAATATTTTCACAAGAATATTTCATTACAAAATCACGATGATACGCAATTTTGTTGAGTGAAAATAATTTAGAAATTGCATTGCACAGAATAATTCCAGTTTTGTTGAAGCATTCAACTGGAATTTATCGCCATCTTCTAATCATGATTGCCAAATATGTCTCGCTGAACGATGAGTAGCAAATGGGTAACACTCCGCTTGCAGAGTGTTATGTTGGCCTTGCACAGATGGTTGCCATCGTTCAGTGTCGGGGAACAAGAACGGAAAGAGGAGACTTCATGAAATCGGGATATGGATTTGTAGCGAGTCTTATTCTCGCTGCATGTTTCACTATCTTTTCATATGGCGCTGGCAATGCGGCGCCGCTTGGAAAATTGAACACCGCGCCGGGCATTGAGAAGTCCGTCCAGCTCGAGCCCGTCCGGTATCGCAGCTACCGCCGCTGCTGGACCCGCTACGAACGGCGCTGTCGTTGGCGCTGGCGTCACGGCCGCAGATACTATCGGTGCTATTCTGTTCCGCGCCGGTACTGCAAGACCTATCACCAGAACCGTCGTTATTACCGCCGGTACTGATGGCAGGTCTCTGACGAGATCATGATGAATGGGGCCGTGAGACACACCGACAGGGTGGTCTCACGGCCCCGTTTTTTCTACGCGAACAATTCCGGCTGAAGCGTTTCCGACTTGGGCTGAACGCTCGGGCATGACTGCGGCTCAGGCAGCTAGTGCCACGCCCGCGCAGGACCAGGCCTTCAGGCCGGAGCGGTCGGTCAGCGGTCGGGCTGCGCGTTGGAGGTGCGGAGGGTATCGGCAACCCACGCCAGAACCTCATCGTAGTGGTGGGCGACCCAGAGGTGGCCTTCGCCGGGCAGATGCCGGACCACGCAGGCTGGAAGGCGCTCCGCAAGCCGCCGTGCTGCTTCAAGCGGAACGTTGCGATCGCGGTCGCCAAGCCAAAGGCAGGCTGGCACCTGGGCGCTGTCGAGATCGATATCCCAATGCGCACCGAACAATGCGAGGTCGGTCACCGGGCCCGCCGTGCCTCGGCGGAGACCTTCGGTGAAGGTGCGGCGCAACCGGTCGCGTGTTGCCGGTGTCCCGAGAATCGCCTTGTCGGCCGCAGGCGCGCCGAGAGTTGCAACCGTCATGGCCAGGCCCGGATGACGGGTGAGGAGCGCACGAAACGCTCCGAATATCATGCGAACCGTGCCCGGTTTCCGCACCAGTCGTCGGAAACAATAACGATGGAGCGGTGACAGGCCGAGATCAGCCTCGCCCTTGATCGGTCCGACCGGCGCAACCAGGGCCAGCGCGGCAACGCGATCGGGATGCAGTGCCGCCAACGCGGCCGCAAACGGTCCGCCACCGGAGACACCGAGGACAGCGAACGTGCGCAGCCCCAGCATGTCGGCGAGCTGGATGATATCGGCCGCGAACTGCCGCAGCGATGGGGCAGGGCATGGCGAAGTCCCGCCATAACCCCAGCGGTCGGGCGCGATCACCCGCATGGAAAGTGCCTTTGCGGGGGCATCGGTCGCCGCGAATTTCAGTCGCGATCCCGGCGTGCCATGAAGGGCAATGAGCGCCAGTCCGTCCTCTGAACCATAGATGCGGAAGGTCATGTCGCGACCGTCAGCCAGCACGGCAACGTCGTCGCGGCCCGGCATACCAGCCGATTGCAGAGAGGTCGGCGATGACGCGGCTTCGCCTGGGTCACGCTTCGAAGGAGGAACCATGTGCGCCGTAGTCGCTGCTCAAGGAATGATCCTGTCGGCGCGCGCGATCCGCAGGGCCACTTTGGGCGGGCGCCGCAGTAGACATACGCTCAGAACAACCACCAGGACAACACCAACAGGGCCGCCACGACAAGCACACGCTGCCGGTGTTTCCGGCAGGTCTCGCATGTCCAGGCATCGGCCAGCCGCTTTCGGATGCTCATGCCATGGAGGTCCAGGAATATACCGACCAGGAAAATACCGGCCAGGAAAATACCGGATTGCGATGCCCGGGCATCGAAATGCACAAACTGGAATGGCTCGACCAGGAAGACGCCATCAGGGCGCCAGGAGGCGGGGCCGGTTCGGGCATGGCGCATCATATGTGGCCGCGCCCGAACCTGGAATGCCCGCGCCGGCCTAGTCCTTCTTCACGCGATAGTCCTGGTGGCAGCCCTTGCAGCTCTTCATGACGGGATCAAAGGCCGCCTTGAAAGCGTCTGCACCTTTTCCGGCAGCTTCCGAGGCGATGGCCGCATCGGCGGACATCTTTTTGCCCTTGCTGTCGAAGTCCGCGAAATCTGTCCAGATCTTCGCAGCCGCCGTCGTCTTGCCACCGGTTTCGCTGCCCTTGGGGAAGTACTTTGAGAAATGTTCCCAGGCCCCGGCAATCGTGTCCATGTTGGCCTTGGCCTTCGCGGCGTCGAACGGAATGTCGCCCTTGACCATCTGCACGGTTTGCTTGGTAGCCTTGCCGACTGCCTTCATGTTGGCCTTGCGCTTGGCGATGTCGTCTTGTGCAAGCGCGACGCCCGACAATAACACGGCACCC
>JBKDZY010000785.1:0-2149 GCA_047971765.1 Hyphomicrobiaceae bacterium
TGGGCGAACTCGCGAATATCGGCGCCGGCGACGAAGCACTCCTCACCGCCGGTCAGCACCACCGCGCGAACCTCGCGGTTGTCGCTCAGGGCGCGGAAGTGCTCGGCCAGTTGCTGGCGCACGGCGGCGTTCAAGGCATTCTTGGCTTCCGGGCGGTCGATGCGGACAACCGCCACGCCATCGGCCCGGATATCGAGATGAACCACGTTGGTACTCATGACAGCGAAGACCTCTTATTGTTTCGTCTGACGAAACTAGATTCCGTATTTCGATTTCATCATAGAGACACCGAATCCTGGCTGTAAACGGTGATGATCGATTACCCCTTCAAAGCCAGTGAAATCGCGGCATCTTAAATTTTTACCGGCACGTCTGTACTAACCAGTCCAGACCCATTACAATTTCGTCTGACGAAACTGCATTTTATTTTATTGATTTTCCGTGAATAGGGGTTCTACCATGCGCCGCAACAAGACGGAGATGGATTCGGCTGCGCCGACGAAAAACGAAGGTGAGATCGGCCTGCTGGACCGGGGTCTGTACGACCCGGCCACGGCACTGAGCGAAGAGGAAAACAGCGGCCAGTTCGTCACGGCCCTGGCTCGCGGCCTGGAGATCCTGCGCTGCTTCACGCCACGGGAAAACGTGCTGAGCAACCAGGACCTGGCTCGCAAGACCGACCTGCCCAAGCCGACGGTGACGCGCCTGACCAACACCCTGATGCGCCTGGGTTGCCTCAAGCGCGAGATGCATTCGGGCAAGTACCAGCTCGACGTCGGCGTGCTCGGCTTCGGCTACGCAATGCTGTCGAACCTGTCGATCCGCGCGGTGGCCCATCCGCTGATGGAGGAACTGGCCAACCACGCCCAGGCGGCGGTGGCCATGGCCGCCCGCGACCGTCTGCAGATGGTGTACCTGGACGTGGTCCAGGGACAGGGAAACATGACGATGCGCCGGCAGATCGGCAGTTACCTGCCGCTGGCGGCGAGTTCGGTGGGCCGCGCGTGCCTCGCGGCGATGCCGGAGAACGAGCGGGAGTTCCTGCTCGAGCACATTCGCGAACGCGAACCGGATACCTGGCCGGCCATCCGCAAGGGTCTGGACCGCGCCTTCAGGGACTACACCGATTACGGCTACTGCCTGTCGATCGGTGAATGGCACCGCGACGTCAACTCCGTCGCCGTGCCCTTGGTACACCCGCAGTACGGCCTGCTGGCCTTCAACTGCGGCGGTCCGAGCTTCCAGCTGACCCGCGAGAAGCTCGAGGACGACATCGGGCCCCGCCTGATCAACATGGTCAACAACATAGGTGCCGCCGCTCGCTGAATCTCGGGTGACGGTGCCTCGCCAGACTGGCCCGCTCGCGGGCCTTGTGAGGAGTGCACATGATCCGAGACCCAGAAACGCTGCAGATACTTCTGGACTCCATCCACCAGTTTGTCGGCGAAGTGCTGATCCCGCGGGAGAACGAGGTCGCCGAGACCGACGCCATCCCGCAGGACATCATCGAGCAGATGCGCGAGATGGGCCTGTTCGGCCTGACCATCCCCGAAGACTTCGGCGGCCTGGGCGTGACCATGGAAGAAGAGGTGAACATCACCTTCGAACTCGGCCGCACCTCCCCCGCCTTCCGCTCCTCCATCGGCACCAACACCGGCATCGGCTCCATCGGCATCCTGAGCGACGGCACGCCGGAGCAGAAAGCCCACTACCTGCCGAACCTCGCCAGCGGCGAACTGCTCAGCGCCTTCTGCCTGACCGAGCCGGACTCCGGCTCCGACGCCGCCTCGCTGAAGACCACCGCTGTGCGCGACGGTGACTTCTATGTGCTCAACGGCACCAAGCGCTTCATCACCAACGCCCCGCACGCCGGCATCTATACCGTGATGGCCCGCACCAACCCGACGATCAAGGGTTCCGGCGGCATCAGTGCTTTCATTGTCGAGCGCGGCACGCCGGGCATTTCCCTGGGCAAGCCGGACCACAAGATGGGCCAGAAAGGCGCGCACACCAGCGATGTGATCTTCGACAACGTACGCATCCCGGCCGGCCAGCTCATCGGCGGCGTCGAGGGCGGGGGCTTCAAGACCGCCATGAAGGTGCTCGAGCAGGGCCGCCTGCACAGTGCCGGGCTGAGTGTCGGCGCCGC
>JBKDZY010000786.1:0-4821 GCA_047971765.1 Hyphomicrobiaceae bacterium
GGACATCGGGCGGGCGTGGGTCGTGCATCCACGCCCGTTCCGTTTCACGTATTGGTCGGGGCGCGCACGTGCCCTGCGCCCGGCCGAGTATTTCGGGCCCTGCCCGTCCTTCCACCTGATCTCGACGCCAGCCCAGTTCTCGATGGCCCTGGCGATGGAGTGATTGGGTGCACCCATGCCAAGCTCACCACCGATGCGCAGCAGCATCTGATGGATGACATTGCCGACAAGGAAGCCGGTGTCGTCGTTGGCGCGGGCTGTTTCGCAGGCGATGGCCACGTCCTTCACCAGCAGGGCCAGGGCCATGCCGCCGGCGTGGCTGTAGTCGCCCTTCATGACGTAGTTCGGGAAGCGCACGTCGGTGACGTAGCTGCGGCCGCTCGATCCGTTGATGGCGGTGATGACCTTGCCGGCATCGAGTCCGGCCTTGACGGCCAGCGACATGATCTCTGAAACGGCAACCGTGTTGACCGCCAGCAGCATGTTGTTCAGTGCCTTGGTGGTGTGCCCGGCGCCGACGCCGCCCATCGTGACAATGGTTTTGCCGAGGGTCTCCAGATAGGGCATGGCATCGGCGATGTCAGCGTCAGCCCCTCCGATCATGATACCAAGCGTTGCCGCGGTGGCACCCGCCGTGCCGCCACTGACGCCAGCGTCGATGAAGCGAATGCCCTTCTTTTCCAGTGCTGCGGCAAAGGCAATCGACTTCGACGGGCTGCCGCTGGTCAGGTCGATGATGAGCGTGCCGGGGGCAGCATGAGAGGCCACGCCATCGTCGCCCAGCAGGACCTTCTCGACCTCGTTGGAGGTTGGCAGGGAAAGAAGGATGATTTTCGATTTCCCAGAAAGGTCGGCGACGGAAGGCGCGGCAACGGCACCAGCATCGGTGAGGGATTTGACCTTCGCCGGGTCGAGGTCAAAGACAAGTGTTCCCGTGAAGCGTTTTGCGATGTTCGTTGCCATTGGGCGGCCGATGTTGCCGAGCCCGATGAAGCCAACCTGGGCAGTCATGAGAAATATGTCCTTCATTGATTTGCGGCGACAGTGTTGGCGCCGCGTGTCTCGCCGTCAAGGCTGGCGGGGGTGGCGCGTGCGCGCAAGGCGGTGGATGACGGAAAAGTCCAGTCCTGTCCGGTGCCATTCGCGAAGGCCGGCCACAATCATGTGTTATGTCCATGACATGAGAAAATGGATTGTCATCGTTGTTCTTTCGGTCTTCCTGCTGCCGCTGGCCACCCACGGCATATGGTGGCAAATGCGCGAGCACCCGCGGTCATGGGCCGTGGCGGACTGGTCGTCGGCCGGGATACTGCCTGCCCCGCAGGCCGACAAGGGGGCGGCCGTCTACGTGATGGCCGGGCGCACGGGGCGCTGGAAAGGCATCTTCGCGCATCACATGTGGCTGGTGACCAAGGCACGTGATGGCAAGCGTTACCGGCGTTACGAAGTCGTCGGTTGGGGGCGGGCGCTGCGGGTGGACCTGCGGGCGCCCGATGGGCGCTGGTATGGAAACGACCCCAGTATCATTCTTGCCCTCAAGGGGGAGCAGGCGGAGCGCGCCCTGCCGCGGATCGCGCGCGCGATTGCGGCCTATCCCTACGGCGGCCGGTCGGTCTACTCGGTATGGCCCGGGCCGAACTCGAACACGTTCATTGCTCATGTCGCGCGCCAGGTGCCGGAGCTGGCTGTCGCGCTCGTGCCGACGGCGATTGGCAAGGACTACGCAAGATGGCCGGGTTACGTGGGATGGTCACCGAGCCGGACGGGCGTGCAACTCTCGCTTGGTGGTGTTCTTGGGGTCACGGTTGGATGGGTGGAGGGCGTCGAGGTCAACTTGTTCGGGCTTGTGGCAGGCATCGATGTCAGATCCCCGGCCCTGAAGATTCCTGGCTGGGGACGGATTGATCTGAACCTTGCGGCGGTCAGGCGGTCTCTCCACGGCGCGTTATGAATGGCATCCGACATGATCTCTTGACGTTGGGCGATGACGAGGCAAAGCTTGACTGGTTTTCCGGCAACCTGTCTGCATTTGGTACGCCGGGGACCCGGAGGGGAAACCCCGTGGATTGATGCACCGGGATTGCATGTGGAGGTGTCAAGGCTGCGCACTGATCCGGTGTCGATGCCTCCCTCGTCTAGAAGGATACCCAATTGGCTGACGGCGCACAGGTGGCGGGGGCGCATGTCCCGCGCTCTGACATTGATGGTGGCGCCGCCTGGCTGCGCCTGTTCGTGGCGTTGTGCGTGGCCACCATCGGTGGCGTGGGCATGTGGTCCATCGTCGTCGTCATGCCGGCGGTCCAGGCCGAGTTCGGCATTTCACGAGCGGACGCCTCGCTTGCGTACACGGTGACGACGCTGGGGTTCGGGTTCGGCGGAATTCTGATGGGTAATTTTGCCGACCGGTTCGGGATTTTCAGACCGATCGTTGCTGGAGCCATCACGCTGGGTCTCGGCTACGTGGCGACCGCCTACGCGACCAACATGTGGCAGTTCGCGATCGCCCAGGGCCTGCTGATCGGGTTTCTCGGGTCATCCGTCAGTTTCGGTCCACTGCTTGCCGATATATCCCATTGGTTCGAGAGGCGGCGTGGCATCGCTGTCGCGATCTGCGCAAGTGGCAACTACATTGCGGGGACGATCTGGCCGCCCATTGTCCAGCATCTGGTGGCGAGCTACGGGTGGCGGATCACGCATGTGCTGCTGGGTGTGATCTGCATTGTCGGCATGGTTCCGCTGGCGCTGCTGCTGCGGCAACGGCATCCGAGGCGCATCCAGTCAGGGCCTGCTTCCGCCACGACCGCGCCGGCCGCCAGAGCGGTGACACCGCCGGTTCCGCTCGGGGTTCTGCAGGTCATGCTGATCGTGGCGGGTATCGGGTGCTGCGTGGCCATGTCGATGCCACAGGTGCATATCGTCGCCTACTGCGGTGATCTTGGCTACGGGCTCGCGCGGGGCGCGGAAATGCTGTCCCTGATGCTGGGTTTCGGCATCGTGAGCCGCCTGTTGTCGGGCTTCATTGCGGACAAGATCGGTGGCGTCGGGACGCTGCTGCTCGGATCGTTCCTGCAATGCGTGGCGTTGATCCTCTACATTCCCTTTGACGGACTGGCGTCGCTCTATGTGATTTCGGCGCTGTTCGGCCTGTTCCAGGGGGGCATCGTGCCGAGCTATGCGCTGATCGTCCGGCAGTACTTTCCGGCGGACCAGGCGGGCTCCCGGGTCGGCATGGTGTTGACCGCAACGCTTGTCGGCATGGCGTTCGGAGGCTGGATCTCGGGTGCGATTTTCGACTGGACGGGCAGCTATCGGGTGGCGTTCATGAACGGTATTGCGTGGAATGTCCTCAATCTCCTGATCGTCTTCACGCTGTTCGTCCGGCGGGGCCGCTCCAAGCGCGGGCCAGCGGGACGTCCATTGCCGGCGTGAGTTGAGCAGGCCGGTGCGATTGGGCATAACCCCATGGCCTGCCGTGTGGCGGCAACCAGCGGTTCAGGGATGGGACCGGTGGTGAGGGAATGGCTGTTGCCCTTTGCTGCATTTCCTTCTGGTCAACAACCGCCATCGACATGCAAAACCGGCCGCGAGGATGTCGCGGCCGGGTCCAGTTCTCGTGATTTCCTTCCGGGCGTCCAGGTTCAGGCGGCGCCGAGCACGGCCTTGGTCTCGAGGTATTCCTCGATGCCGAAGCGGCCCCACTCGCGGCCATTGCCGGATTGACGATAACCACCGAATGGTGCTTTCGGGTCGGCGGGAGCCAGGTTCACGGTGACCATGCCGGCGCGCATGCGGCGGGCCACGGCGGTGGCCTTGGCGGCATCGGCAGCGGAGACGTAGGCGGCGAGGCCGAACGGGTGATCGTTGGCAATGCGGACGGCGTCTTCCACGTCCTTGTAGGGCATGATGGCGAGGACGGGGCCGAAGATCTCCTCCCTGGCGATGGTCATGCCCGGCGTGACCCCGGCGAAGACCGTCGGCTTGACGTAGTAGCCCTTGTCGAGGCCTGACGGGCGGCCTGCACCGCCGCTCACCACCTCTGCCTTTTCGGCGATACCAGACTCGATCAGGCCCTGGATCTTCTTCCACTGTACCTCGGAGACGACGGGGCCCATCTCGGTTTCAGCGTCAGTTGGTGCGCCGACCTTCATGGCATCGGCGACGCCCTTGGCGATGGTGGCGGCTTCCGCCATGCGGGAGGCGGGAACCAGCATTCGCGTGGGGGCGTTGCAGGACTGGCCGGAATTGCGGAAGCACAGCTTGACCCCTTCGCTGACAGCCTTCGCGAAGCCGTCGTCGTCGAGGATGATGTGGGCCGACTTGCCGCCGAGTTCCGGGCCGACGCGCTTGACGGTTGGGGCGGCCTTGACGGCCACGTCAATGCCGGCGCGCGTGGAGCCGGTGAACGAGACGCAATCAATGTCGGGATGGGAGGCGATGGCCTGGCCGACCTCGGCGTCGCCATTGACGAGGTTGAAGACGCCCTTCGGCACGCCGGCCTCTTCCAGGATCTCGGCGATGAGAAGTGCCGAGTAGGGCGCGATCTCGGACGGCTTCAGCACCATGGTGCAGCCTGCCGCGATGGCGCCGGCGATCTTGCAGCTGATCTGGTTGGCCGGCCAGTTCCAGGGCGTGATCATGCCGACGACGCCAATGGGCTCGCGGACGAGTTCGGTCGAGCCTTCGCGCTCGACGAAATGGAACTCCTTCACGAGGTCGCGGGCGACGCGGAAATGGCCCATGCCGGCACCAGCCTGGAAGCGGGTGGCGAACGAGATCGGTGCGCCCATCTCGGATGAAATGGTCTGGCCCATCTCGGTGAAG
>JBKDZY010000787.1:0-2597 GCA_047971765.1 Hyphomicrobiaceae bacterium
CCAGCCGGGAATGCGCTCCAGCCGTCCGGAGGACAGGTCGACGTCTTCGGGCCGGCACGTTGTGATGATTGCCATGGTGGTATTCTCCTCTCGGGCGGCTGCCATCCCCTGTTTTCCGGCATTGGTCGCGGCGCGGCGAAAATCCAGGGGCGGTATTGATCCAGGCCCTCACTGAGGCACACCATGCCGTCGATGCGCAAGTGCCGTGCGCCCGTGTGCTGACATTCTTTGGGCAGAAACGCCTTTTGCATTGGCAATTGGGCTGCCCATGAGCCAACCTTTCCGGGAAAGACAGACATCCAGACCGGGAGGACGCCATGTCGGATGCAGCATCGCATGTGCCGGAGGCGGAGCAACGCCCCGGGTTGATCGGCGAGGATCTATCGGCCGAGCATCCGACCTGGGGGCGGATCTATGTGCGCAACAAGCGGCCGGCGTCGGTGGGCTCGTTCGCATCGAACCGGATCGTGATCTTCCAGCATGGCGCCACCTACGGATCGACCGCGTTCGACATGGCCTTCAACGGCTTGAGCTGGATGGATTATGCCGCGGCCCGCGGCTTCGACACCTATTGCCTCGATCTGCCGGGCTATGGTCGGTCGGCGCGTCCGCCCCAGATGGATGAACCGGCCGAAAACAACCCGCCGTTCATGCGCACAGCCGATGCCGCATCCTGTCTCGGAACTGTCGTCGATTTCGTCTGCCGCAGGCGTGGCGTCGACAAGGTTTGTCTCGTCGGCTGGTCCTGGGGAACCGCCATCACTGCCACCTACACCACGCAGAACGCCGCCCGGGTCGAGCGCCTCGCGCTCTACGCACCGGTCTGGGACCGGTCACAGGGCAGTCCGTCGCCGATCCATGTCGAAGGCAAACTTGGCGCCTATCGCACCGTTGATCGCGAAGCGTCCCTGAAGCGCCGTCAGGCCGGTCTTGACGACACGCAGAAGACGGTCGTCATGCCGCCGGAGTGGTTCGAGCAGTGGTGGCGTGCGACGCTCGAGGCTGACCAGGCGGGCGACGGCCGCACGGTCCGCGCGCCCAATGGTGTCGTGCTCGACGGCGTCGAGTATTGGAGTGCTGGCAGGCCGCTCTACGATCCGGCCCGCATCGAGGTGCCACTGCTCGTCACTGTCGGAGAGTGGGACAAGGATACGCCGCCCTCCATGGCCCAGGCCATCTTCCCCCTGGCCTGCAATGCGCCCTGGAAACGGCTTGCCGTGCTGGGCGGCGGCACGCACACCATGCTGATGGAGCGCTATCGCATCCTGTTGTTCCGGACCGTGCAGCAGTTCCTGGAAGAGGTGCCGCCTGGCCCCGACGTCCTATCCTGAACGCGCTTTTTGGGCCTGTGCGGCCCGCGAACGATCATCTCATCAGTTCGCGTTCCGGAACGCCTTGGGCGACACCAGCGTCAACGCGATGATGTAGAGATCGAACGCCAGGGACCAGTTGTCGATGTAGAACAGGTCATGCGTGATGCGGGTGCGCATGGCGCGCGGGGTGTCGGTCAGGCCGCGGTAGCCGTTGACCTGGGCCCAGCCGGTGATGCCGGGCTTCACGTTCAGCCGCCGCGGATAGCTCTTGATGATCTGCTCGTAGTGGCGGTCATGGGCAACGGCATGTGGCCGGGGACCGACAAGCGACATCTGGCCCAACAGTATGTTGAGAAGTTGCGGCAGCTCGTCGATGTTGTAGCGCCTGAGAACGCGGCCGATGCGGGTCACGCGCGGATCGTTTTTCTGGGCTTGCATCACCACGTCCCCGTCATCCATGGTCGACATGGTCCGGAATTTCCAGATCGCAAACTCGCGTTGATTGTAGCCGAGCCGCCGCTGGCGGAAGAAGACCGGGCCTTTCGAGTCGAGCTTGATCAGAACGGCAACGATCAGGAACAGCGGCACCAACAGCACCAGGCCGAAGGTCGCCGCAATCAGGTCCAGCGCGCGCTTCATGCCAAGCTGGAACGTGCTGAGTGGGGCCGGCCTGAGCGTCAGCGTGCGCATCGAACCCAGTTGGCCGATGGAGATATGCGGGAACTGCTCGGTCAGCGATGTGCGGGCAAGATGAACCGCAACCGGCAGATCGAGGAAACGATCCGCCATCCTGGCCAGCGAGGTATGGGTCTGCCCGTCCTGGGCCAGGATGATGACGTCCTTGATGTCGAGGTTGCGGGCCCGTTGCACCGCATCGCGCACCAGCGTCTCGACCACGTCCGGCGCGACCTGCCCCTCGTGCTCGGTATCCGGAAAGATGGCGCTTGCCGCAACCGCTATGCCTGATTTCGGGGAAGCGCGCATGGTGATGAAACGCTTCACGTCCTCGTCACGCCCGACCACGATGATCCGGCGCGCCGCCAGGGCGCCCATGCTGGCAAGCCGCGTCACGCAGGCCTCGATGACCTTGATGCCGGCCACCACGCTGATGCCGCCGATGACGAAGAACAGCGCCAGCCAGCCGCGCGAGGCCGCACCCGTGGTCTTCGTGAAAAAGGCCAGCGCTGCGAGACAGAAAAAGGCATAGATCCAGGTGTTGAGAATGCGCGCCGTTCCCCGCAGCCCGCCCGTCAATGTCTCTATCCGGTAGCCGGAGCGGAAAAT
>JBKDZY010000788.1:0-4183 GCA_047971765.1 Hyphomicrobiaceae bacterium
GAACTCTCGACGTGCTCGTGGCCGTTCTTCTTGAAGTAATCGACAAAGGTCGAGCGGATTTCGTTGACGCCGGTCATGGGCCTCTCGGTGCTTTCGATTTCGGACCCTCCGGAGCCGCGCACTCGGCAGCCTGCCTCTCGAACCGGTCCTCGTAACGCTGGTGAGACGTAAGGCCCTATCTAGCTGTCCGACCGGGCTCTTGTCCACAAAGGCACGGTCTTGTAGGGGGCGGATTTCGCCAGTTTTCCCGGGGTGATCGGACAATTTGCGCCCGCCACCATGGCGGAACCGCGGGGTGACCGGTTGTGTGCTGGCCCTCCAGACACGCCTGCCCGCGGCGGTAGGCATCGGACAACCAGCGGCCAGAGAGGCAATCGCTAACGGAACTCGGGGGAGAAATAAGCCGCGAAGTGGTGATTTTGGTGCGCTGCAACATTGACTGGGGTAAACTTGTCGGATTGATGGCGTGATGCTGATAGTTGACCTTCAGTGGCAAGACGGCTGGAGGCGGCAGAGGGCGTTTTCCAGAAGCGGGTACAGTCATGGCTGATGGCGACAGACGAGCGGATGCGTCGGGCGGGCTTCAGTTTCCGGTCCCTTCCAGGGCAGCCCCCTCCAATACCCCCAATGTCAAGCGCGTTCATATCAAGACCTACGGCTGCCAGATGAACGTCTACGACTCGGAACGTCTGGGCGAGGCGTTGGCCGCCGACGGGTTCGAGCCGACGGACGACGTGGCCGAGGCCGACCTTGTTATCCTCAATACATGTCACATTCGCGAAAAGGCCGCCGAAAAGGTCTATTCGGAATTGGGGCGGGTGCGCGCCACCAAGCAGGAACGCGAGAAGCAGGGGCGCGATACCGTTGTTGCCGTCGCCGGTTGCGTCGCACAGGCCGAGGGCGCCGAGATGGTGCGCCGCGCGCCAGTTGTCGATCTGGTCGTGGGCCCTCAAAGCTATCACCTGATGCCGGAACTCGTTGCCAGGACGCGCGAGCAGGGCAGCGCTCTGGTCGAGATTGATCTTTTGGGCGAGGACAAGTTCGAGAGCCTGCCCGTCCGCCAGACCGGCAATGCACCCCGACGCGCCCCTGCGGCTTTTCTCACCGTCCAGGAGGGGTGCGACAAGTTCTGTACGTTCTGCGTGGTTCCCTATACGCGAGGGGCGGAGCTCTCCCGTCCGGTCGGACGCCTCGTGGAAGAGGCCCAGCAACTCGTCGCGCAAGGTGTGCGCGAAATCACCCTGCTCGGACAGAACGTCAATGCCTACCACGGCGACGATGGCAGCGGCCGCAGCATGTCGCTGGCGGGCCTCATCCGACGCATGGCCAAGGTCGATGGGCTGGACCGCATCCGCTACACGACCAGCCATCCGCGCGACATGACCGATGAGCTGATTGCCGCCCATGCCGACGTGCCGAAATTGATGCCCTACCTGCATCTGCCCTTCCAGGCGGGAGCGGACCGGGTGTTGGCCGGCATGAACCGGAAGCATGCCGCTGACGATTATGTGCAACTCGTGAGGCGGATCCGGGCTGCGCGGCCCGATATCGCGCTATCGACCGACATCATCGTGGGGTTCCCCGGCGAGACCGAAGCTGAATTCCAGTGCACCCTCGACCTCGTGCGCGAAGTCGGGTTTGCCCAGGCCTATTCCTTCAAGTACAGCCCCCGGCCCGGCACACCGGCCGCCAATATTGATGATCAGGTGTCCGAGGACGAGAAGGCAGACCGTCTGCAACGCCTGCAGAGCCTGCTGGAGGAACAGCAGTCCTCCTTCAATGGCAGTCTCATTGGCCGCACTCTGCCGGTTCTGTTCGACCGGCCGGGACGTCGATCGGGCCAGATTCTCGGCCGCTCCCCCTATCTGCAGGTTGTCCACGCGGAAGGGGAACAGGAGTTGCTCGGCCGCATCATTCCTGTTGAAATCGTGAGCGCGGGACAAAACAGCTTGTCCGGTGCCATACCTGCGGCTTGACAAGGTCCTATGCAAGCCCATGCGCTATGGGGTATGGCGGTAGTCATTAGGTATGGCGTCCGGTGCAGCGCCGGGCGCCGATATGGCTGGTTTCTGGGATTGTAGGGCTTGGGAGAGCGCGTTTGAAAGAAGCGCGAGGGGCGCACGGCTCCGTCAAGAGCAGGCGCGAGAGCGTTAAGGAAGGCAGTGACGAGCGTTCCGTCGTGACCTTCGATGACAACCGGCTTCTGCCGCGGGTTCTTGGCGAGTATGACGCCAATCTGGCTTTGGTCGAGCAACGCCTCGGCATTCAGGCCCACGCCCAGGGAAATGTCGTGACCCTGACCGGCCCAAAGGCCGCCATAGAGGTCGCCCGCCAGGTTCTGGGGGTCCTCTACGAGCGCGCGGCAAAAGGCGAGACACCGTCGAGCGGCGACATTGATGGCCTTATCCGGCACGCCAGCTCCGAAGCGCCGAAGCTCGATGGGGTAAGCCAGATCCGGACGCGCCGCCGCATCATTACCGCGCGAACCCCCATGCAGAGCGCCTATCTCCAGGCCCTGGAGCGCTATGATCTGGTTTTCGGCGTTGGCCCGGCGGGAACCGGCAAGACCTATTTGGCCGTAGCCTTTGCCGCGGCCTGCCTCGAACGAGGCCTTGTTGAACGGATCATTCTGTCGCGCCCGGCCGTCGAGGCGGGTGAGCGCCTGGGCTTTCTACCGGGCGATATGAAGGAAAAGGTCGATCCCTATCTGCGCCCGCTCTACGACGCCTTGCGCGATGTCCTGCCGCCGGAGAAGGTCGAGAAGGATCTGGCGTCCGGTATCATCGAGGTCGCGCCGCTGGCCTTCATGCGTGGCCGCACGCTGGCCCATGCCTTTGTAATTCTTGATGAAGCCCAGAACACCACGAGCATGCAGATGAAGATGTTTCTCACTCGTCTGGGTGAGGGATCGAAAATGGCCATTACCGGCGACCCCAGCCAGATCGACCTGCCGAGAGGGCAGGAATCGGGTCTTGGCGAAGCCATTCGTCTGTTGAACGATGTTCGCGGAATTGAGGCTGTCCGGTTCACGTCCGCCGACGTCGTACGGCGCGACCTTGTCGCGCGCATCGTGGACGCCTACGATCGGGGGGAGCAACGTCGCTCCCAAACCCAGGTCGAGCAGGGCGAAACAAAGGCATGACGATACAGGGCGACATAGGCCCGCCCACCGTCGAAGGCGAGCCAGGCGAAATCGAGCCTCCACAACCATGCACGGCATTGGTCCTTGAGGTGATCGAGGATGGCGGAGATTGGTCGGCATTGGCCGACGCGGCCGAACTCGTCCGCAGCGTGGCTGGCGCCGTGGCGGCAATGCCGCAGCTCAAGCCGGACTTTGCCGAGCCGGCCACCGCCTGCGTCGCGTTCAACAGCGACGACGCCGTGCGTGCGTTGAACGCCCGGTATCGCGGCCAGGACAAGCCAACCAACGTGCTTTCGTTTCCGTCCGGACCGGTCGGCCGGCTGCCTCAGGGCGCGCCGACCCCCCTGGGTGATATTGTATTGGCCGATGGCGTCGTGCGCCGCGAGGCGCAGGAGCGCGGATTGGCCCTTTCGGATCATGTCAAACATTTGGTCGTACACGGTATCCTGCATCTGATCGGTTTCGATCACGAGGAGGACGGTGAAGCTGAAGAGATGGAGGCCATGGAACGTGACGTCCTGGCCCGTCTCGGCGTGGCCGACCCCTATCAAGAGAGCGAGTGAGCGGTATTGGCGATGACACGCAGCACCAACGGGAACGAGCCGGCAGCCACGGATAGCGGCCCGGCAACCGTGCAACCTGCGGAGCCGGTGAAAACCTCGGCTTCCAACGGCTGGCTGTCGTCGATGAAGACGATCCTGGGGCTTGGCGCACAGCAGACACTGCGCGAGACGCTGGAGGAAGCCGTTCGCACCGGTCCGGGTGATGATGCAACTTTCTCCCTGGCCGAGCGCGAGATGCTGTTGCGCCTTTTGCGCTTTGGTGGCGTGCGCGTCGATGACGTGATGGTCCCCCGGGCCGACATCATCGCCGTTGACCAGTCCGCGAGCCTCTATCGCCTCATGGGTCTTTTCCAGGATGGTGGCGTGTCCCGCATCCCGGTGTATCACGACACGCTCGATGATCCTCGCGGCATGGTCCACGTCAAGGACCTGCTCGGCTACCTTGGCGCGGACGTACCACAAAAGCCGACGCACGATG
>JBKDZY010000789.1:0-4501 GCA_047971765.1 Hyphomicrobiaceae bacterium
AGATCGCCCACATGCTCTATCATGACTGCGGTCTGAAGGGGTTGTCCGGGATCAGCAACGACGCACGGCAGCTTCTGGACAGCGACGACCCGCGCGCCGCCCTCGCTATTGATGCGTTTTGTCATTCCTGCGCCGGCAAGGTTGCAAGTCTGGCAACTGGGATTGGCGGGATCGATGGATTGATCTTCACGGCTGGCATCGGCGAACATTCAGCCCCCATCCGCGCCAACATCCTGAAACGTCTGGCGTGGCTCGGCGCCGGGCTCGATGAGGCGGCCAACGCTGAAGGCAGGCAGATCATCTCGTCGAAGGCCAGTGCCTTTGCCTGCTACGTCATCCCGACCAACGAGGAATTGATGATTGCGCAACATGCCTTGGAGCTGATCCGCAGGCCGACATGAGACCAAGCGGATAGTCCACGTTCGATATTTGTCATGCATCACGAAAGCATCGTGAGGCCCATGCCCAACAGGAGTATTTTCCAATGTCCGCAACTCCGAACGGTCGTTCGTCCATCCCCTCACCGGCCGACTTCATGAAAGGAATGCCATTTCCCTGGGATAATGGTCCCTGGAACATGGCGGCGCAGTCCATGTCCTGGGCCAAGGACCCATGGAGCATGGGCGCGGCCGATCCGTTCAGTGAATACGTGCGGGATTTCTGGCAGAGATCCTTCATCTTCCTCGACGTGCTGCGCAAGCGCGGCAACCAGCAGGCGGAAATCACCTCGCATCCGGTGAACTCGGTCCTGGTCTTCGAGACCGAACTCGTCCTGAACGGTGAATCCCTTCCCCGTCCCGTCAACTATTCCCTGATGCGGGTCATCCCCCCCAAGGGAACCACGATCGAACCGCAGAAGCGGCCGATCTACGTCGTCGATCCGCGCGCCGGGCAGGGTCCGGGGATCGGTGGCTTTAAACGCGAGAGTGAGATCGGCGAAGCCTTCAAGGCGGGCCATCCCGTCTATTTCGCGAGCTTCGCCGTCAAGCCCGTGCCAGGGCAGACGATCGAGGATGTCGCGCACGCCCACACCCATTTCCTCGACCACATCGTCAGCCTTCATCCCGAAGCGAATGGCAAGCCTTTCGTCCTTGGCAACTGCCAGGCCGGCTGGCACGTTCTGATGGCCGGCTGCATGCGTCCCGATGCGATCGGGCCGGTGATGGTGGCCGGCGCCCCCCTGTCGTACTGGGGCGGCGTGCACGGCAAGTATCCCATGCGCTATCTCGGCGGCATGCTTGGTGGAAGCTGGCTTTCCGAGTTGACCAGCGACATGAGCAACGGAACCTTCGACGGTGCGTGGCTGATCTCCAACTTCGATGCAGGCAATCCGACCAACACCTACTGGACGAAGCAATACAATGTGTGGTCCAACCCCGACAAGGAGCATGAACGCTACCTCGGGTTCGAGAACTGGTGGGGAGACTTCATCACCCTGCGCGGTGAAGAGTTGCTCTACATGGTCGACAACCTGTTCATCGGCAACAAGTTCTCGACCGCGCAGATGGTCACGCAGGATGGCATCCGCCTCGACCTGCGCGAGGTGAAGTCGCCCATCATCTGTTTCTGCTCGAAGAAGGACAACATCACGCCTGTCCAGCAGGCGCTCGACTGGATTCCCGACAACTATGAAAACGTCGATGAGATCCGCAAGTCGGGCCAGAGGATCTTCTATTGCATCCACGAGACCTCGGGGCACCTGGCGATTTTCGTCGGCTCCAAGATCGCCGCCAAGGAGCATGCGGAATTCATCAACATCGTCGACGTGATCGAGTGCATGCCTCCGGGGCTCTACGAGATCATGATCACGCCCAAGAAGGAAGGCGACAGCGGCAACGACCTGGTTGCGGGCGACTACAATGTCCGCCTCGAGAGCCGGAGCATAAGCGACATCAAGGCTCTCGGCGGCAACACGCTGGAGGATGAACTCAAGTTCGCGACGGTCGCCCGCATGTCCGAGGTGAACAAGGGGCTGTACCGCACCTTCATGCAGCCCTGGATCAAGGCCATGATCACGCCGCAGCTTGCCGATTTGGCGCTCAAGATGCACCCGCTCCGCATCAGCTATGCGATGTTCTCCGACAAGAACCCGTTCATGCAGGGCGTCGCGCAACTCGCCGAACAGGCCCAACGGCATCGCGTGCAGCCATCCCCCGGCAACCCGTTCGTGCAGATGCAGGAGCAGGTCTCCGACAACATCAAGAAGACGCTTGATACCTACAGCGACTTCCGTGACCAGCTGACCGACCGGATGTTCCATGCGATCTACGGACTGCCAGCCGTGCAGAGCTACTACGGTATCAGCGCCAAGAATGGCGAACCGCGGCCGCGGCCCGGAAAGTCGATGTGGACCGAGTTGGCATTGCAGAAGCACATAGACTATTTCAAGTCGCGTGTCGCAGAGGGCGGCCTGCTCGAAGCCTCTGCGCGTGCCGCGATCTATATCACCGAAGGGCAGCGTTTCGTGGACGGGCGCTCCTTCCAGGTCGTGCGCAAGCTGATCTCCAGCTACCCGGACATGAGCTACGACAGGATCAAGTCGGTGCTGCGGGAACAGTGGGCCATCCTGGCCATCGACGAAAAGGCAGCCCTGCTCGCCCTCCCCGAAATGCTCTCGAAGAGCGGCGCCAAGAAGCGCGAGTGTCTCGACAAGGTCAGGCAGGTGGTGACCGCATCCGGAAAGCTGGAGGGCGAGGCATCGCGCCGTTTCGAGACGATCGAGCGGGCCATGAACGGATCGCTCCATCTCGCGCAGGAGGAGAGTCCAAAGTCGATATCGAGCGACAGGGCACGCGCCTCCTAGAGAGCATGTTGACGTTGCGTTGAGACAGATCAGGTGACAGCGCCCCGGATCCAGGCGCTCAGGTCCCACGACGAGCCTCAACGCACCGCAACCGGCTTTCCTTCAAGGATTGATGGAGGGACCTGCCTTCGAATGGAATTCGCATGTAGGCAGGTCTGCTTCCCACGAGTTTGCGCAGATCGAGCGCGAGCACGCCCCCGGTACGTGTTCGCCCCGCCGTAACGGATGGAATGTTGTGCAGCCGCGCGCCGGATCGCGGACAGCGGCTGAAGGAAAGGCCAGATACGATGCCCGATGCAGCAATGTACTACACGCGCACCCTGTCGATCATCGGCGATATCCTCAGGATTGCGCTGCCGGACAGGGCAGGCGGTGGTCCCGCATTCGGGGATCTGGCCGAGGTGCGCGACGAGCAGGGCCGCCCGCGCATCGCCCAGGTCATCAAGCTCGACGACGAGGCGGTATCTCTGCAGGTGTTTGCCGGCGCGAAGGGCCTGACCACCCGCGCCAGGGTCCGCTTTCTCGGTCATCCCCCCGATGTCGTGTTTTCCCGGAATATTCTGGGGCGCGTCTTCGACAGTGCCGGCGACCCGATCGACAACGGCCCGCCGTTGACGTCCGATCAGCGCATCGAGATCGGCGGTCCGTCGGTCAATCCCGTGCGCCGGGAGCTGGCTTCTAACATGATCCGCACCGACGTTCCCATGATCGACGTCTTCAACTGTCTCGTGGAGAGCCAGAAGATTCCGATCTTTTCGGTGTCCGGGGAACCGTACAACAAGCTGCTCGCACGTATCGGCATCCAGGCCGATGCCGATGTCGTGGTGTTCGGCGGAATGGGCCTGCTGTTCGACGACTACTGGGTGTTCCGCAAGACGTTCGAGGATGCCGGCGTGTTCTCGCGCACCGTGATGTTCGTGAATCAGGCCTCCGATCCGATCGTCGAGCGGCTGCTGGTGCCAGACATGGCGCTCGCCGTTGCCGAGCGGTTCGCGGTCGAGGAGAAGAAGCGGGTCCTCGTCCTGTTGACCGACATGACCGCGTTTGCCGATGCCTTGAAGGAAGTCGGCATCTCGATGGACCGCGTGCCCTCGAACCGCGGCTACCTGGGTGATCTCTACAGCCAGTTGGCGCGCCGCTACGAGAAGGCGGCCGACTACCGGGAAGGTGGCTCCGTTACCGTCCTGACCGTCACCACCATGCCCGGTGATGACATCACCCATCCGGTTCCGGACAATACCGGCTACATCACCGAAGGGCAGTTCTACCTGCACGGCGGCGTCCTTGATCCGTTCGGATCGCTGTCGCGGCTCAAGCAGAACGTGATCGGAAAGCGCACCCGCGAGGATCACGGCGCGGTCATGAACACCATGATCCGGCTCTATTCGGAAGCCCGCGACGCCCAGCAGAAGCAGGCGATGGCGTTCGACCTGTCCGATTACGACCACCAGTTGCTCAGGTACGGCCAACTCTTCAAGGACCGCTTCATGACCATCGACGTGGCGATGCCGCTCGAGAAGGCGCTCGATCTCGGCTGGTCGACGATGGCCGACTGCTTCAGCGCCGAACAGCTCATGATGAAGCAGACGCTGATCGACAAGTATTATCCCAGGCAGCACGAGGCGGCGCAGTAGGTCATGGCACGGCTCAGTCTCACCAAGATGCAGTTGTCGAAGGAGAAGGCGGCGCTGTCGATGT
>JBKDZY010000790.1:0-1847 GCA_047971765.1 Hyphomicrobiaceae bacterium
CTGGGTTCGGTGGTGGTCGGCGGCCTGTCTCTGTCGGCGGTGATGACGCTGCTTGTCATACCGCCGATGATGGCGGTCGTTGTCGGCCCCGTGGAGGAGCGCGCCCAGCGCCGGGCCAAGATGCGCCAGCGCGGCAAGGTCGGGCCGGCGTCCCTGTAATCTCAGCGCGGTCCGCCGAGGCGGACGAGTGTCTGCTCGCGCCCGATCAGTGGCAGGAGATCGGCAAGTTCGGGACCATGGTCGACGCCCGTCAGCGCAAGCCGCAAAGGGCGGAACAGGGCTTTTCCCTTGCGCCCGCTTGCCGACTTGAGCCTGCCCGTCCAGTCGCCCCAGGTCGTGCGGTCCCAAGGGTCACCGGGCAGGAGACTTGCCGCCTGCGCGATGAAGTCGTGATCCTCTTGCGCGATCACAGGCGCGACCGGACCTGCGACGACCCGTTGCCAGACAGAGGCATCTGCGAGCCGTTCGAGATTGCCCCTGACGGTGAGCCAGAAGGCTTCGCCCTCATCGCTCCCGAGGCTTGCGAGCCGGGCCTTTACCGCCTCATAGGGCAACTGATGCAGAAGCCGGGCATTGACATGTGCAAGTTCCGCCTCATCGAAGCGCACCGGCGCGCGCGACAGCTTGCCGAGATCGAAGCCGGTCACGAGGTCGCCCATGTCGGCTTGGGGCGAAACGGTCTCGGAGGTGCCGATGAGCGCGGCATGGCTGACGACCGCCATGGCCTCGAGGCCACTGTCGCGCAAGCCCTCGATGGAGAGCGAGCCGAGCCGTTTCGATAGTCCCTTGCCGTCCGTTCCCATGAACAGGCTGTGATGGCCGAACTGCGGCACGGGGGCCTCCAGAGCCTCGAAGATCTGGATCTGCACGGCGGTGTTGGTGACGTGATCCTCGCCCCGGATCACCTGCGTGATGGCGAGGTCGATGTCGTCGACGACCGAGGGCAGGGTATAGAGATAGCTTTGATCCTCGCGGATGAGGACGGGATCGGACAGGTTGCCGGGCTCGACATGCTGGGGGCCGCGAATGAGATCGTTCCATTCGACCGGCCTGTCCTCGAGCAGAAAGCGCCAGTGCGGTCGGCGGCCTTGCGATTCGAGGGTTGCGCGCTCATCGGCGCTGAGGCGCAAGCCCGCACGGTCATAGACGGGCGGCTGGTGACGGGCGAGGCGGCGCTTGCGCTGGCGTTCGAGTTCGTCTGCCGTCTCGTAGCAGGCATAGAGGCGTCCGGACTGCCGCAGCCGTTCCGCGACGCTGTCATAATGGGCAAAGCGCTGCGACTGCGCCACCGTCAGGTCGGGCACGATGCCGAGCCAGGCGAGATCGGCGCTGATGCCTTCGGCAAAGGCGGTCGTCGAGCGTTCGAGGTCGGTATCGTCGAAGCGCAGGATGAAGCGACCACGGTGGCTTTGCGCGTAGAGCCAGTTGAGAATGGCGGTGCGGGCATTGCCGATGTGGATGCGGCCGGTGGGCGAGGGAGCGAAGCGAACGGTGGTCATCATGGCGACCGTTTAGACGGGCGGGGTGAAAACGGCAAGCCGGGCTGGAAGCTTCATCATCGGTTCACACCTTGTCGCGAAAGCCGTTGGTGATCGGGTAGCGCCGTTCCTTGCCGAAGGCGCGGCGGGTGATCTTGACGCCGGGTGCAGCCTGGCGGCGCTTGTATTCAGCGATATAGAGCAGGTGCTGCACCCGTTCCACGGTTGCCTTGTCATGGCCGCGCGCCACCAGTTCTGGCAGCGAAACCTCATTCTCGACCAGGCCGTTCAGGATATCGTCGAGCACATCATAGGGCGGCAGAGAATCCTGGTCGGTCTGGTCGGGCCGCAATTCCGCCGATGGCGGTC
>JBKDZY010000791.1:0-4201 GCA_047971765.1 Hyphomicrobiaceae bacterium
AGGATTTCGACATGCGGCTGGTCGAATATCTGGCCGATGAGTTCAAGAAGGACCAGGGCATCGACCTGAAGGGTGACAAGCTCGCCCTGCAGCGTCTGAAGGAAGCAGCGGAAAAAGCCAAGATCGAGCTGTCCAGCGCCCAGCAGACCGAGATCAACCTGCCGTTCATCTCCATGAGTCCGCAGAACCAGTCGCCGTTGCACCTCACCATGAAGCTCACGCGCGCCAAGCTCGAGAGCCTCGTCGAGGACCTGATCCTGCGCACCATCGAGCCCTGCCAGCTCGCGCTGAAGGACGCTGGTCTCAAGGCGGCCGAGGTTGACGAGGTCGTGCTCGTCGGCGGCATGACCCGCATGCCCCGCGTCCAGGCCGAGGTCAAGAAGCTGTTCGGCAAGGACCCCCACAAGGGCGTCAATCCGGACGAGGTGGTCGCCATCGGTGCAGCCATCCAGGGCGGCGTCCTCAAGGGCGACGTCAAGGACGTGTTGCTGCTCGACGTGACGCCGCTGTCACTCGGCATCGAGACCCTGGGCGGTGTGTTCACACGCCTGATCGATCGCAACACGACCATCCCGACCAAGAAGAGCCAGGTGTTCTCCACGGCCGAGGATGCGCAGCGTGCGGTGACGATCAACGTCTTCCAGGGCGAGCGCGAGATGGCGCAGGACAACAAGCACCTGGGCCGCTTCGACCTTGACGGCATTCCGCCTGCCCCGCGCGGCATACCGCAGATCGAGGTCACCTTCGACATCGACGCCAACGGCATCGTGCACGTCTCCGCGAAGGACAAGAAGACAGGCAAGGAGCAGTCCATCCGCATCCAGGCTTCGGGCGGGCTGACCGACTCCGAGATCGAGCAGATGCAGAAGGACGCCGAGGCCCACAAGGAAGAGGACCAGAAGCGTCGCGAACTCGTCGAGGCCCGGAACCAGGCCGACCATTTCGTCTCCCAGGTCGAGAAGGACCTGAAGGAGCATGGCGAGAAGATCGGCGCCGAGGACAAGACGGCCATCGAAACGGCACTGGTCAGCCTGAAGGAAGCAGCGGGCGGAGAGGATGCCGAGCGCATCAAGGAAGCCACCAATACCCTCATGCAGGCAACCATGAAGCTTGGCGAGGCGATCTACGCTGCCGACAAGGCGGCCAGCGGCGAGGCGGATGGTGAAGCCGGCGCTGCCCAGGCCGACACGGCGGGTCGCAAGGACGACAATGTCGTCGATGCCGACTTCGAGGAAGTGAAGGACGACAAGAAGAAGTCTGCGTGATCCTGCGAGGTCTCCCTCGCACGGTCCAAAGCCGTCATCCGGCCGAGCCGCAACGTCCCGCAAGGCGACCGCGGCCCGGCCGGTCTCGACAATGAAGACCCAATTATCCTGTCCGCGCTGGCAATTCGCTGATAATGCTCGCGGCACCATGCGCGCCGATTCGAGGTTGCATATGGCGACAATCGCCGAATCCAGGCGGCGATTTCGCAACGAGGCAGGGCTTGAGGATCACGGGCCATGGCCAAACGTGACTATTATGAAGTTCTCGGAGTGAAGCGGACGGCCACGGAGCAGGAGCTCAAGAGTGCCTTTCGCAAGCTCGCCAAGGAATCCCACCCGGACCGAAATCCGGGTGACGAGAACGCCGAGCAGAAATTCAAGGAACTCAACGAAGCCTACGAAGCCCTGAAGGACCCCAACAAGCGGGCCGCATATGACCAGTTCGGTCATGCCGCCTTCGAAGGTGGGCGCGGTCCGGGTGGCGCCGGCGGTTTCGGGCCGGACTTCGCCTCGTCGATGTCCGACATATTCGACGACCTGTTCGGCGAATTCATGGGCGGACGACGCGGCGGCCGCCAGCGCAATGGACGCGAGCGTGGCGCCGACATCCGCTACAACATGGAAATCGCGCTTGCTGACGCCTACACCGGCAAGCAGGCCACCATCAAGGTGCCGACAACGGTCGGATGCGAGACATGCTCCGGCAGTGGCGCCAAGCCTGGCACACGGCCCTCCCAGTGTCCGACCTGCCAGGGCCAGGGAAAGGTCCGCGCCAGCCAGGGCTTCTTCACTATCGAGCGCGTCTGCCCGTCGTGCCATGGCCGCGGTGAATTCATCGAGGATCCCTGCACCACCTGTCAGGGTGCAGGCCGCGTCACCAAGGAACGGACCCTTCAGGTGTCGATCCCGCCCGGCGTCGAGGACGGCACGCGTATTCGCCTGGCAGGTGAAGGCGAAGCCGGGCTCCGGGGCGGCCCCACCGGCGATCTCTACATTTTCCTGGCGATCAAGCCGCACGAGTTCTTCCAGCGCGATGGCGCCGACATCTTCTGCCGGGTCCCGATCGCCATGACGACGGCGGCGCTTGGCGGCTCCATCGACGTGCCCCTGCTCAGCCAGAGCCGCGTCGCTGTCTCGGTGCCCGCGGGCACCGAAACCGGCAAGCAGTTCCGGATCAAGGGCAAGGGCATGCCGGTGCTCAGGTCCAACGCCAAGGGTGACATGTACATCCAGGTCGAGGTCGAAACGCCGAAGAACCTGACCAAGCGCCAGCGCGAACTGCTGCAGGAGTTCGAGAAGGAAAGCCACAAGGAAACAAGCCCTGCGTCGTCTGGCTTTTTCTCGCGCATGCGGGAGTTCTTCGAAGGCAAGAACGCCTGAGCAGTCGCGATTCCGACACCCCGCACATGTCAAACGGAATGGCCCTGGCTGCTTTGTCTGCCAGGGCCGTTTATTGTCCCGGAACCCCGTCCGAATGCGCCGCTTCAGCGCAATCGTCCGCCCTGGGAACGTTCTTCTTGCCCCGTCGGCCTCGCTCTGGCAGCCTGTCGCCGAGGGAGTGAAAGTTAGATGGCAATCGACAAGCACGTGCAGTCTGCCGCCGAGGCCCTGTCGGGCATCAGGAACGGCGCCAGCGTTCTCATATCGGGGTTTGGTGGCGCAGGTTTTCCCAACACCTTGATCAAGGCACTGCGTGAGGCAGGCCCGCGCGAGTTGACGCTCATCGTCAATTCGGCCACCCACAAGTATGCCTTCACCGGCGACCTGATCGAGGCCGGCATGGTGCGGAAAGTCGTCTGCAGCGCAGCCCGCGGCCATGCCCCGGGCCTCTCCAAGTTCGAGGAGCTGTGGTCGCAGGGCAGGATCGAGCTGGAATGCCTCCCGCAAGGAACATTCGCCGAGGCCATTCGCGCCGGTGGCGCTGGCATTCCCGCTTTCTACACCCCCGTCGGGGTCGGGACCGAGCTCACAAGGGACAAGGAAGTGCGCGTCTTCGAGGGTCGCGAGCACGTCCTGGAAAAGGCCCTCAAGGGCGATGTCGCGCTCCTGCGCGCCGATCGCGCCGACCGTTACGGCAATCTTTCCTTCCGCTACTCGCAGGCCAACTTCGGCCCCGCCATGGCAACCGCCGCCGCACTGTCGGTCGCCGAGGTCAACCAGTTCTCGGCCGAACCCATGTCCCATCTGGAAATCGACTTGCCGGGCGTCTTCATCGACAGAGTGCTCCAATGCCCGATGGTCTGGCCGGAAGGAGCGCAGTGATGAAACCACTCAATCGCCGCCAGATGGCGTGGCGCGCTGCCCAGGACATCCAGGACGGCCAACTCGTCAACCTTGGCCTCGGGATGCCGCTGGCCGTTGCCGACTATCTCAAGCCCGGCCTGGACATCTTCATCCAATCGGAAAACGGCGTCATCGGCGCTGGCCCGCTGGCCGAGCCCGGCGACATCGACACGGACCGCGTCGACGCAGGCGGCCGTCGGATTACGTTGCGCCGCGGTGGCTCCATTGTCGACTCCGCAGCCTCGTTCGCCATGATCCGCGGTGGCCATATCGACATCACCATCCTCGGCGCGTTTGAAGTGGCAGCCAACGGCGACCTTGCCAACTGGGACATGCGTGCCCCCAACAAGGGACCTCTAGTCGGTGGCGCAATGGACCTCGCCGCCAGCGCCCGTGCCGTCTGGATCATCATGGAGCACAACACACGGAAAGGTGCCGCCCGCATCATCGAGACGTGCTCGCTGCCGCTGACCGCCAAAAGCTGCGTGACCCGTGTCTATTCCGACATCGCCGTTCTCGACATCACGTCCAGCGGGGTCGTTGTCCGCGACATGGTACCGGGTCTCACCCGTGAAGAACTGGAAGGCCGCACCGGCGTGAAGCTAACCTACGCGCCCGATTGCGGCCGCATCGAAGCCCCCGACCTCCCGGAC
>JBKDZY010000792.1:0-3382 GCA_047971765.1 Hyphomicrobiaceae bacterium
ACCAGGAGTTTCGAGAATTCGAGCGCGCCGATGGAGGCGTAGGGTTCGGGTACCGGCACCCAGGCAAACATGGAGGCCTGGGGCGGCGCGAAATTCCAGCCGGCATTGGAAAAGCTCTCGACCAGGACGTCACGCCGGCGCCGGTAGGTCGCGCGCATCTCCTTGATGCAGGCGTCGGGACCATTGAGTGCTGCGGTTGCGGCCACCTGGATGGGTGTGAACGCGCCGTAGTCGAGGTAGCTCTTGACCCGGGCCAGGGCAGCCAGGAGCCGTTCGTTGCCGACGGCAAAGCCCATGCGCCAGCCGGCCATCGAGAAGGTCTTCGACATGGACGTGAACTCGACCGTGACATCCACGGCTCCGGGCACCTGCAACACCGACGGTGGCGGTGCGTTGTCGTCGAAATAGACCTCGGCGTAGGCAAGGTCCGAGAGGATGATGATCTCGTGCTTCTTCGCGAACTGGACGAGTTCCCGGTAGAAGTCGAGGTCGGCGGTGTAGGCAGTGGGGTTGGCCGGGTAGCAGACCACGACCGCGATCGGTTTCGGGATCGAATGGATGACTGCGCGCTCGAGCGCCTTGAAGAAGTCGGGTGTCGGCTCGGACGGCACGGAGCGGATGACGCCACCGGCCATCAGGAAGCCAAAGGCGTGAATGGGATAGCTTGGGTTGGGGACGAGGATGACATCGCCAGGGCCGGTGATGGCCTGGGCCATGTTGGCGAACCCCTCCTTGGAGCCGAGCGTGGCTACAACCTGGGTTTCCGGATTGAGCTTCACGCCGAAGCGGCGGTCATAGTAGGCGGCCTGGGCCCGCAGTAATCCCGGTATGCCCTTCGAGGCCGAATACCTGTCGGTTCGCGGCTTGCCGACCGTCTCGGTCAGCTTGTCGCGGATATGCTTGGGAACCGCGAGGTCGGGATTGCCCATGCCAAGATCAATAATGTCGGCGCCACCGGCACGCGCTTCCGCCTTCAGACGATTGACCTCGGCGAAGACGTAGGGCGGCAAGCGCTTGATGCGATGGAATTCTTCGATCACGGCGAAATCTCTTTAGATTGCAACGGCGGTTCAACCCGGCCGGATCTGGTCTTACGCCTGCGGGAGGGCGGCGTCAAAGGGCGTCGGGCTGCGGCTTGCGAGTTTCGAAACGCATGAGGATATCGCGCCTCGGCCAGGGTTTACGGTCAAGGCCAAAATCTTCTTGCCACATTGTCACATAGGCCGATCCGTTATACCTTTACAAATGCTGACGGATGAAACGGGCCGTCTCATCCCGAGGTTCTATCGGCCGTCGTTCATGAGCGAAGGGTTGTTCAGGATCGAACGAAGCCGGTAGGTGGTTGACCGGCCGTGGCGCGGTGCGCTGCGGCCTGCTTTTTCCCCGAGAGGCAGCATATTGCTGCCGCCAAGGAACCAGCCTTTCACGGAAGCCATCATGCAGAAGCAAAATAAGCCAAAGCAACCTGACTGGTCGGACTACACGGTGCAGAACCCCGAGGAGCTGCTGCGCAACATGCTGCAGCTGTGGGCGGACGGCAGCCGGGCAATGGCCGGCCTGATGGAACGCGCCGACGTGAAAGACGGTCCCTACAGCGCTGCGACCGAGATGACCGAAGCCTCGAAGATCATGGGCGAGGTGGTCCAGCAGTGGTTTGCCGATCCGGGCAAATCGCTCCAGGTCCAGAATGACCTGGTGAAGGGCTACATGGATGTGTGGACGTCGGCGGTCCAGCACATGGCGGGACAGCATCCCCAGCCGATCGCCGAGCCGGAGGCTGGCGATTCCAGGTTCAAGGATCCGGACTGGACGGAAAATCCGTACTTCGAGTTCTGGAAGCAAAGCTACCTGGTGACGACGCGCTGGGCCGAGAAGGCGCTGGAGAGCACCGATGGGCTCGACGACCGCACCAAGCAGCGGGCTGAATACTACATGCGCCAGATTGCCAGCGCGCTGAGCCCGTCCAACTTTCCGGCGACCAATCCGGACGTGCTGCGTGAGACGCTGAAGACGAACGGGGCCAACCTTGTGAAAGGGATGGAGAACCTGCTCGCGGATATGGAGCGTTCAGGAGACCTGTTGAAGATCAGTCAGACGGATACGACGGCGTTCGAGGTTGGCAAGAACCTGGCCGTGACGCCCGGCAAGGTGATCTACCAGAACGACCTTCTGCAGCTCATCCAGTACGAGCCGACCACGGAAAAGGTCCATGCCACGCCACTGCTGATCATTCCGCCGTGGATCAACAAGTTCTACATCCTCGACCTGACACAGCCGAAGTCCTTCATCCGATGGGTCGTGGAGCAGGGCTTCACGGTGTTTGTCGTGTCCTGGGTCAATCCGGATGCGCGGTTGAAGGGCAAGACCTTCGAAGACTACATGAAGGAAGGTGTGTTGACAGCGGCAGAAGCCGTGCAGAGGGAGACCGGCGAACGCCAGATGAACGTGATCGGGTATTGCGTCGGCGGCACGCTGCTGGCGACGACGCTCGCCCACAATGCGGTCAAGGGCAACGATCCGTTCTCGTCGGCCACGTTCTTTGCGGCGCAGAAGGACTTCACGAGGGCCGGGGACTTGATGTTGTTCATCGATGATGCGCAGCTCAAATCCCTGGAAGAGATGATGGCCGAGAAGGGCTATCTCGATGGCTCGCGGATGGCGAGCGTCTTCAACATGCTGCGGCCGAAAGATCTGATCTGGCCCTATATCGTGAACAACTACATGCTGGGCAAGAAGCCGTTCCCGTTCGACCTGTTGTACTGGAACCAGGATTCGACGCGGATGCCGGCGGCCAACCACAACTTCTATCTGCGTGAGTTCTATCAGAACAACAAGCTGGCCAAGGGCGAGTTGTCGATCGATGGCGTGCGGATGGACCTGCGCAAGGTGAAGATCCCGATCTACGAGCTTGCCGCCCGGGAAGACCATATCGCCCCGGCGAAATCGGTATTCATCGGTTCGAAGCTGTTCGGTGGTCCGGTGGAATACGTGTTGTCGGGTTCGGGGCACATCGCGGGCGTGATCAATCCACCACCGGTGGAAGGCAAGCGCGCCAAATACCAGTACTGGACCAATTCGAAAGGGGGCGCGACGCTGGAGGAGTGGCTGGAGGGCGCCAAGGAAACGCCAGGGTCATGGTGGCCGCATTGGGGCAAGTGGCTGGCGGATCATTCCGGAGGGATGGTGACGGCGCGTGAGCCAGGTGCGAAGCTGGGCGTGATCGAGGATGCGCCCGGCAGCTACGTTCTCGCGAAGAGCTGAGGCGCGCTACTGCACGACGGCCAAGGCTCAAAGCCGCCCATTTGCCTGCAAGGGGAGCGGGCGGCTCGTTTTTTCTCCGGTGCGGAATGTGGGCGGAATTCGAGGCAGGGTCCGCCGGACA
>JBKDZY010000793.1:0-4009 GCA_047971765.1 Hyphomicrobiaceae bacterium
TTTGGATTGGCGAGGACGAGCGACGCGGTCAGGAAGAGGGTGGATGACCTGCTCGACAAGGTGCGTTTGCCCCGCGACGCGGCCGATCGGCTGCCTCACGAATTCTCGGGCGGCCAAAGACAGCGCATCTGTATCGCCCGGGCATTGGCAGCGGAACCAGATCTGATCGTGTGCGATGAAGCTGTCTCGGCGCTTGATGTCTCGGTCAAGGCGCAAATCGTCAACCTGCTGCAGGACCTGCAGAAGGAACTGGGGCTGGCCCTGCTCTTCATCAGCCATGACCTCGCGATCGTAGAGCACATCGCCCACCGCGTTGCCGTCATGTACCTCGGGCGGATCGTCGAAATCGGCGACAAGAAGGAGGTGTTCGGCAACCCGCAGCATCCCTACACGAAAGCGCTTCTTTCGGCAGTTCCCGTTCCGGATCCCACCATTTCATCGCGTCGCGTTGCACTCGAAGGGGACGTGCCAAGTCCCATAAATCCGCCAAGTGGGTGCCATTTCCATACGCGCTGCAGCTACGCCATCGACCGTTGCAGGACGGAAGCGCCGGAATTGCGTGTGCTGGCTTCGGGGCATCAGGTGTCGTGTCACCTGTGCAAGTGAGGCATGGTTTCGGCCGGGGCTGGAGAACCGAAGCCTATACGATTGGCGGCATCTTGGTCTGAGATCGGCAAAGCCTGAACCGGTTCTGCCGATCTGCGGTTCGGTACCCGCCGCCATCTCTTCCCATTCCAGATCAGAAGGTGGCAGCGGGACGTGCGCGCAGGCGCCTTGTTGTCAGGACGAGGCCGCCAGTTTGCGCATCCGGCGATTGCGTTGCCGGTTCAGGTTGCGCCGCGCCCAGATGAACAGCCCGGTCCCCATCAGCGTCATCATGGCAATCGACGTCAGCACATTGACCAGCGCACCCGCTGTGCCGAAGCCGTTGCCCTCGTGCAGCAGCCGCGACCAGTTGCGTGGCATCGCCACGGTCCCGGCCTTGGTGACGGCATAGATCCGGTACTCCTGATCTTCGAGGACCCGCAGCAGAACAGAGTTGCCCCGCTTGCGAACCCACAGGATTCGGGACGGGTCGTGCGATTTGGCAATCACGGGAAGTGCCTCCCGGATGCTGGCTGGCGCTTCGGCCCGCGCATCTGTCGGTGTTGGTCCGCTGAACGAGACGCCGTGGACAATGCCAAGTCCCGTCAATGGGGACAGGAACAGCAGCGGAAGCAGGAACCAGGCGACACCCTTGTGCCAACCCGAAACCGTATTGCGCAGCCGGGGCAGGCCGAGCAGAACGCCGATCACCATGGTGACGAGCATGGCATAGGTTGAGACGGTGACCAGCCATCCCGCGCCGAACACAAGATGTTCATGCAGGCTGCGCGCCGTTCGGAAAACAGTCGAGGAAGCGGCGGGTGTGCCACTGGCCTCGCCAGTTGCGAGCGAGACGGATGCGCGGGCGTCCGGACCGATGATGGAAACAGCTCCGGTCTGATGATCCATGGCGATCATGCGCGCCTTGTCGCCCGGGTCATGGCGCTGGAGCGCCGCCGTCAGTGCCTCACCGGTAACGGTCGAGGGCTTGACCGCCGAGGAGGTGGCGATCGGTTCGAACGACAGGATCAACCCGGTGACGATCACGACGGCCAACGGCAGGGCAAATATCAGGGTAATCCAGCGATGCATTTTCAGGAATAAAGGCTTCATGATCTTGTCTCGCAAGCTGTGTGACGATGCGGCCGGACATCCGCAACCTGGAGGCGAACGCGCCAGCAGGTGCAGGAGCTTTGATCCCAGACGATCCATCCGCTCCCGCACGATGATGAAAACGGTCCGGCGCGCGCGTATCCGTCGCTGCCGCGATGGTTCGACGCAGATTGGACAAAGACCGTGGCCGCCATTGATGAAAAAGGAATGCCCACACAAGAAACGGGCCCGGGAAGGATCCCGGACCCGCTTTAAAACTCTGGTCTTGAAGGAGTAGCTGCCTATTTCATCGGCTGGCTGTCAGCGACCGACCCGAACAGGTTGAACCGGTAGCCCACACCGACGCTGACGGTCAGCGGATCGAGGTCATCCTTTGCGATAATCGTGTCGCCACCACCCAGCGCGTAGCGCCATTTGACCTTGGTATCGAGGAACGACTTCTTGATGTCGGCATTGAGATACCAGCCCCTGCCGATCTCGAGATCGAAGCCAGCCTGTAGCGCAGGCCCCCATGAATCTTCGAAATCGACATCGCCGGCGCCCAGGGTGTTCCGGCCTGTCTTTTCGCGGAAGAAGTGGATGTACTGGATGCCCGCGCCCACATAGGGCTTGAAGCGGCCGAAGTTGGTGAAGTGATACTGCAGCGTCAAGATCGGCGGGAAGAGCCAGGCTTGCGCGACTTCGCCCTGCAGGGCGCCGAAGCCGGCCGGGGTCTTCAGATCGACGCTATGCTTGGAGAAGCAGCAGAACAGTTCCACCGCGAAGTTCTTGTTCAAGAAATACGAGAGCGTTGCCGTTGGAATGAAGCGGTCACTCACCTTGGCGTCGAAGCCCAAAGCCTTCAGGTCGCCCAGGCTGGCGGAATCCAGATGTCTCAAATCATCCTGCGTGAAAACGCCGGTGCCCTGCAGTCGAATCATGAAATCGCCGTTGTAGTCTCCGGCCGAAGCTGGCGTAACCGCCATCACTGCCGCAATCGCCCCCAGCGACAGCAACTGTGCAAGCCTCTTGAGATAACCCATGTCCTGATATCCTCTTCCCTCGATATGCCACAGGGTCTTGCAATACCCGTGTGCTGATTATCGGTTAGATGAGTCGCTCAAAGGGAACTTGATAAAAGTCTGCGTTCCCCCTGACCGCGATCAGAGGCTGATGAGGACACCACACAGGCCGTGGCTGGGTTGCAACAGGTGTTTGCGTTGGATCAATTGACATTGCAACTCAGGCCAAATGCGGCACTGCGGAATATTGCGTGGCGGAATGTTCGGTGCCAAAGGTGTCCGGACTTTTGAGCATTGTGGTTCAAAAGACATGATTTTCATGAACCCGTTCGGCCACGAAAATATCACTCCAGGGATGTGGTCGGACTGAAGGGGATTGGACTGCCATGGCACCCGATCGACAACGACGTCCAGGCCAGACGCGCATTGATGTCCCGAAGGATCACGCGGCTCTGATCGTTGCCGAGCAGGTTGAATTCGAATTCACGGTCGCCTCTGGAGAATTTGCCTTCGAGATCGAGGTCCCAGGCTCCCGGCGCCGCGTTCTCGATTTCCTCACGCCGGGCGATATGCTGGCCACCCGCGTCCTCCATGGACTCGGTGCCTGCCGGTTGCGGGCGATGCAGGACGCCCAGCTCGTGCGGGAAAGCCAGACGGAAAAGCTGGACGAACATGCCCTGAGCCCGGCTCTGTTGTCCGGCCTCGAACGCTTCGCGAGACGGTCGATCCTCGCGCAATTGGTCGTTGCGCTGGAGTACGTCGATCAGCGGGTCGCCTCGTTTCTCCTGCTTTACGCGCGAACCCACAGGCCGTTGCCCGACAGCAATGACATCGAGCTCACGCTCGGCCGCGACGTCGTATCCGACTATATCCTGGTCAACCCGGATACCTTGAGCCGCTCCTATTCACGCTTCCGCGCGAACGGCGTCCTGAAACGCGACAAGGGTACGAACCTGCTCATCACCAACCACGCGCGCCTTGCCGCCCATACGCCCATCGGTGCGTTGATTGCCGAAGTGACCGGCGGCTCGCGGGCCTTGCCGGTGTAGCTGCTCATTGCGGTGTTGGCACACAGGAATGGCCCGCCGTGGGCAGGCCATTCCGTTGTGTCGCTGGTTTCCACGATCCGCGAAAAGGCTGGGCCTCAGCCCTTTTTCGGCGGGACTTCCTGCATGACCATGGGGGCCGGATAGTAGTGGAAGCCTTCGCCGTGCTTGGCGACATGACCGATGCCGGGCCAGGGGAAATGATACGCGATCACCGGCAGCCGTTGTGCCGCAATCATGTCCAGGGTCTTCAGGCGGGTCTGG
>JBKDZY010000794.1:0-2421 GCA_047971765.1 Hyphomicrobiaceae bacterium
GGCGATCACCCCACCGGCCCGATGGACATCCTCCATATGGTATTGCGGGGTGGCGGGCGCGACCTTGCACAGATTCGGCACCCGCCGCGACAGTCGATCGATATCGCGCATGCTGAAGTCCACGCCCGCTTCCTGCGCCGCCGCCAGCAGATGCAACACGGTATTGGTGGACCCCCCCATGGCGATGTCCAGGCTCATGGCGTTTTCGAAGGCCGCGAAAGTGGCGATACCGCGCGGCAGTGCCGAAGCATCGTTCTGTTCGTAGTAGCGCCGGGCCAGTTCGACGATGCGCCGACCCGCCTCCAGGAACAGTTCCCGGCGATCGGCGTGGGTGGCCAGCAGCGAGCCGTTGCCGGGCAGACTCAGACCCAGTGCCTCGGTCAGGCAGTTCATGGAATTGGCGGTGAACATGCCGGAGCAGGAGCCGCAGGTCGGACAGGCCGAGCGCTCGTATTCGGCCACCGTGACATCGTCGATTCGATCATCGGCAGCGGCAACCATGGCGTCCACCAGATCCAGCTTGTGCGCCGCCAACCGGGTCTTGCCCGCTTCCATCGGCCCGCCGGAAACGAAGATCGCCGGAATATCGAGCCGCAGCGCCGCCATCAACATGCCGGGAGTGATCTTGTCGCAATTGGAAATACACACCAAGGCGTCGGCACAATGGGCGTTGACCATGTATTCGACCGAATCGGCGATCAGCTCACGCGAGGGCAGCGAGTACAGCATGCCACCATGACCCATGGCGATGCCGTCATCGACCGCGATCGTGTCGAACTCCTTGGCGATACCGCCCGCCTTTTCGATCTCGCGCGCCACCAGTTGCCCCAGATCCTTGAGGTGGACATGGCCGGGCACGAACTGGGTGAAGGAATTGGCGATGGCGATGATCGGTTTGCCGAAGTCGCCTTCCTGGACGCCGGTGGCTCGCCAAAGGGCGCGGGCACCCGCCATGTTGCGGCCATGAGTAGTGGTACGAGAACGATAATCAGGCATGAGAAAACTCCACGAAACGGGGAACGAGGTCGGCGCGATCCGGACAGAGCAAAGACCGCATGAAAGTCCGAAAAAAATTCTACGTCAATTTCCAGCTTGCGTGACGTGGCTCCAGCAGGTGCCATACCGATTCGTTCGTTGGGCATGATCAAGCGATATCCGACATCACCTCGCCGATTTCGGCATTGCCGGTGGCCATCAACCGATCGAGCGCCACCACCAGCGCCGGTGCCGGTCGGTCGTGGAATACGCCACAATCCGCTCCCAGTGCCGGGTCCATGCCGCGCAGGAACAAATAGAAGATCCCGCCGAAATGGTGTGAGTAGTCGTAATCCGGCAGTCGCCATTGCAAATAGCGGTGCAGCGCCACGGTATAGATCAGGTATTGCAGCGGGTAGGCTTCCCTGGCCATGACCGCCGCCAAACGCTCGCGTCGGTAGGCCACCGTTTCCGCACCGAGCCAATTGGATTTGTAATCGACCAGCCAGAACCGCCCTTCGGCTTCGAACACCAGATCGATGAAGCCCTTCATGTAGCCGCGCAAGGGGCTGAACTCCAGGCTTTCGATCATTTCCCGAAATGGACCGGCAGTTTGACCGTGCCGTTCCAGCACCTTGCGCAAGGCATCCGCGCGCAGATGCGCGAGTGGATAGCTGAACTCCAGTTCGTTCAAGCGCCGGTCCGGAGTCACGCCGGCCAACTGCAACCCGTCCCGGTTCAACGGTGTCGCCACAACCCGCCGCGCCAGATCGGTCACCACCGGCGTCCATTCCGCCGGGTCCAGGCCATGGCCTTCCAGCGTCCGCCTGACCAGTGCGTCCACCCGCTCCTCATCTTCAATCTGGCTGAAATCCAGCCGTTCGAACAGGGCGTGCAGACAGATGCCGGCTCGGGCACCGCGCGGAAAATCGAAAATACTCTTGCCGGGAACCGTCACGACGACGGCCTCCTCCTCCGCCTCGGGAAGCGCGGTGCTCAGATCATGATCGGGCACCTCGATCGACTGACCGGCGCTCAGCATGCTGAAGCTGCCGATGCGCCAGAATTCCCGGAGCGATCTGCCGAACTCGCGCGCCGTCAACACCGGCTCCGTGGTCGTAGGCGGACGATAAGGCGACGCTGATGCCTCAGGCAGTGGGGTGATGGCGACCGTCTCGCCTGCCGTAGCGAATACGGTTTGCAATTCGTCTCGCAATGCCGGTGCCGTGATCGCCTCGAAACGCTGCCGGGCCACCCCCAGGCGATCCTGGGATGGTCCCACTACCGGCGGATGATGCAGCAACCAAGCCGGTGGGGCGGTTTCAGCATCCTTGATCTTGCCCCAGACCAGGGTACAGCGTTGTTTGGCGCGGGTCAGGGCGACATAGAACAGGCGCAGATTTTCCGCCATTTCCTCACGAATGGCCTGTTGCCGGGCGGGATGCT
>JBKDZY010000795.1:0-4032 GCA_047971765.1 Hyphomicrobiaceae bacterium
ATGACCCTGGCGAGGATATCGGGCTCGTCGGGAGCGTCGAAGGGCGCGGTGGTCAGGCGGATGTGATCCCTGGCAATTTCCGACGGCAGTCGGTCGATCCAGGGCACCTCCATGCGAATGCCACGCCAGAACTTGTTCAGGCGCCACATGTAGGGGGCAAGCCAGCTCACGCCCGACTCGATCATGATCGCCTTGAGCGCGGGATATCTGACGAACACGCCCTCCGTGATCAGGCTGCCGACCTGGGCGTGGAGCGCAAGGGAAGCGGAGGCGTAGTCTTCGGCCCAGTACGAGGGCCAACCCGATCCCGTGACGGCGTGGTGATAGCTTGATCCCGCGTGCACGCCGATCATGATGCCATGACGTTCGCAGGCTTCGTAGATCGGCCAATAGCGGCTCTTGCCGAGCGGCTCTTCGGTCCCGCCGATGAAGAGGGCCTGCACGAACCGCTTGTCGGAGGCGCAGCGCTCGACCTCGGCGACGGCCTTTTCGGTGGACTGGTAGGGGACGACGATGGAGGCGCGCAGGCGGGCGTCCTTGTCCAGCCATTCGTGGCGCTGCCAATCGTTGATGGCCGCGGCGAAGGCGGCCGCCATGTTCTCGTCGCGGATCATCTGGACGGCATAGATGCAGTTCAGGATCGCGACCCCGAACTTGTGCTTGTCGAGCAGGTGGTGAGCGACGCGGTCCACAGCCTGATCGGCCCTGGCCTCGGCATAGTCGGGACGCGCCGTGAATGGCGCCTTCTTCGGATAGGAGATGGACTCGAACGCATCAATGCCGCGGACTTCCACGGCCTCGCGCCAATGGTCGTTCATGTGCCGCTTCAGCGCCTCAATGTCCGGGACGCGCGGGTGCACGTCACAATCAATGGCGCCGGTCCAGTCGTTGCTCACTCGGGGCTCCCGGTCAGGGTCGTCGATTGGCGAAGTGTGGCACGCATTCGGGTGGCAATCCAGCAGGGAACGAGGCGTGGCGAGCGGGTCTTTTCGGAGCAGGGAGGCTTGCGGCTCAGGCGGCGGCTGTTGTCCGTTTCTTTATGCTGACCGGCATCTGCCGGATGCCGAGCAGTCGGTTGGAGGGCATGTATTCGACATCGCCTTCCGCCCTGAAGGTGGTGATGCGGGAAAGCAGTTCAGTGAATGCGACATGCAACTCGATCCGCGCGAGGCTGGCGCCCAGGCAGACATGGGTGCCGAAGCCGAAGGCCAGATGCAGGTTCGGGGTGCGTGTCGTGTCGAAGGTAAACGGAGCCTGGAAGACGCGATCATCGCGATTGGCCGACATTTCCCAAGAGGTGACCTTGTCGCCGGCCTTGATGGTCTGGTCGTGCAGCTTGTAGTCCCGCTGGGCGGTTCGGCGCTTGTAGATCGAGGGCGTGGTCCAGCGCAGGATTTCATCGAGGGCAATGCGCGTCTGCGTGATGTCCGCGGTGCGCAACCGCTCGAGTTGGGCAGGGTGGTCCATCAGCGCCTTCATGCCGCCCCCGATGGCGCTTCGTGTCGTTTCGGAGCCTGCGGCGAACAGCAGGAGGAAGAAGTTCACAAGTTCGCGGTCGGTGAGGGGGCTGCCTTCGCTTCCATCCTCGTCGGGGTCGAGGCGCGCCTGGATGATGGTCGAGAGAATGTCATCGGAAAGGTTGTGGCGTTTCGTGGCGATGAGGTCCGCTCCGTAATGGGCGAGCCGGGTGAAATACTCCCGCGCGATGATCTCGCCGCCCGCTTCGGCGATGCCGTGATCGACCCATTCGATGAGCTGGGCGCGCTCGTCCTGGGGTACGCCGAGCAGCAGGCAGATGGCCTGCAGTGGCAGGTCACGCGCAAACGTCTCCACGAAGTCGAATGCCTGACCTTCAGGCATGGCGTCGATCAAGGCGGACGTCCGGCGGCGCAACTCGGTTTCGAGCGCCAGGATGGCGCGTGCAGAAAAGCCCTTGTTGACGAGGCTGCGAAAGCGTTTGTGACGTGGGTCATCCATGAAGATCATGGTCTTGCCGGCCTGGGGATCGTCATGGATGCCGGTGCCACCGCCGGTGCGCGGGGGGACGATGTCAGAGGAAAAGACATCGGGTGCGCACATGATTTTCATGATGTCTTCATGACGCGAGACGACCCAGAAGCCTTCGCCCCCCGGTGTGCGTTCTGTCGGGGGATGCCAATAGATCGGCGCCTCGTTTCTGGCCCAGAGAAAGTGCTCGTGAGGAAAGCCCTTTGCAAAGCTTCCGCCATCGGACAAATCGATGCTGCCGGCGCCGTGATGTGTTCGGTTCATGGCTTTGCTCCCCACTGAGCGCGCGTGAGGCATAACAGTGTGTGCAACTGTTTCTTCGCCGTCCAGTCCCGCTTTGAAATCATGTTGGATGGATGTGCGGGTCTGTTGCCTGGGTGATGCAGCGCAAGGACGTCTGAACCCTCGGCACGGGCAATGTTTCCGACTTGTAACGAGCCAATGTAATGAGCGTGGGCTATAGACACCCCAACGTATCCAACCGGGTGGGGTCACGTGTTCACTTCATTCTTCCCAAAGCCCAAGCTCTTTTTGATTTCCGCGCTCTTCTACACGGCGTTGGTGGTTGCGTTCTGGTATCTGGTTTTCGAGAAGCTTGGCATTTCAATCGGCTTTATTCCTGCGAAGGCTCCCGCCGAGCCGATTATCGGGCTTGGTCACTTCGTGACCCCTGATTTTCTCTGGTTCTATTTGTATGCCTTCCTGGTGTGCTTTCTCTACGCGGCATTCTGGTTTTTCCATGCGCCGCACCGGTGGCAATGGTGGTCCGTCAGCGGATCCATGCTGATCATGTTTTCCACGTACTTCTCGGTGCAGGTGTCGGTTGCGATCAACAACTGGCGGCGGCCGTTTTTCGACAAGGTGCAGCTTGCATTGTCCGGCAAGGACAAGGTCAGTGTTGGCGAACTCTATAGCCTGTTGATCACGTTTGCCGAGATCGCGTTCGTGTGGATCGTGGTCTATGTCCTGACGCGCTTTTTCGTGTGCCACTATGTATTCCGTTGGCGCACGGCAATGAACGACTACTACCTCGAACGCTGGCCCGAAATCCGGTGCATCGAAGGCGCGGCCCAGCGCGTACAGGAAGACACCATGCGGTTCGCCTCCATTATGGAGGACCTTGGGGTGCAGATCGTCGAGTCCATCATGACGCTGTTCGCCTTCCTTCCGGTACTGTTTGCGCTTTCGAGTTATGTCAGCGAGTTGCCGCTGCTCGGGAAGGTTGCCGCGCCGCTGTTCTGGGCGTCCATCTTCTGGTCCATGTTCGGCACGCTGCTGCTTGCCTGTGTCGGCATAAAGCTGCCGGGGCTGAACTTCCTCAACCAGCGGCAGGAGGCGGCGTTTCGCAAGGAGCTGGTGTATGGCGAGGACGATGAAAACCGGGCGGAGCCGATGACGGTTTCGGAGTTGTTCGCACAGGTACGCCGGTCCTATTTTCGGCTTTATTTCCACTATGTCTATTTCAACATCTTTCGCAGCTCCTACATTCAGGCGGATAATATTTTCGTTTATGTCCTGCTGATCCCGACGATTGCGGCAGGCAAGATCACGTTTGGATTGCTACAGCAGATCCTGACGGCCTTCTCGCAGGTGTCGAGTTCGTTCCAGTATCTGGTCAACTCGTGGACGACCATCATCGAGCTGTTGTCGATCCATAAGCGGCTGATCGCTTTCGAGAAGGCGTTCCTGGGCCAACCTTTGTCGGGTTTTGACAGCAAAGAGGAAGAGGGAGCCTCTTGGCCTTGATTCGCCCGCGTTGGCGGAATATCAGGTCCCGCCGGCGAGCTGTCCGCCTGCACGCCAAAAGGGTTCACAGGGCGGACCGGCGAAACATCCGGGCAGGCTGTTGACGTCTGTTGCGAGTTCGAGGAGCGAGCATTCGGATGGCTGACCCGATACGGGACGATGGCCGGCGGCAGGCTGGCAAAGGGATCGGGCGCCGTCATGTCATGCGTGGTGTTGCCGCACGCTACGCGATCGCCATCATTCGCCTGGTTCGGCGGGCCTTGCTGCTGGCGCTGCATA
>JBKDZY010000796.1:0-9259 GCA_047971765.1 Hyphomicrobiaceae bacterium
ATGCGCTTCAAGGACCAAGGTATCGTCATTACGGGCGGCGGCAGCGGTATCGGCCGGGAAACGGCGATCGAGTTCGCCAAGGAAGGTGGCGTCGTTGCCGTTTCCGACCTTGACGCCAAGACCGCGGAACGAACCGTCGAGGAGATCACCAGGTTGGGCGGGCAGGCCCATGCGTTCGCGCTCGACACCACCGATCCCAAAGCCGTGCAGACCACCTTCGATGCCATCGAACGGCGGCTCGGACGCATGGACATTCTGGTCAACAGTGCGGGCATCCGCGAGATCAAGCCTGTCGTCGAGTTGAGCTATGAGGAATGGAGCCGGGTCATCAATGTCAACCTGACCGGCGTGTTCCTGGCCTCGCAGGCCTTCGTTCAACGCCTGACAAAGGCCGGCAAGGGCGGTGCCATCGTCAATCTCGCCTCCACCCTCGGCGTCACGTCGGCGCCGAACCGGGCCGCCTACACCTCGTCGAAGCATGGCGTCGTGGGGCTCACCAAGGAAATGGGCCTGGAGCTTGGGCCGACCGGCATCCGCGTCAACGCCGTCGGACCAGGGGTCACGCGCACAGCGCTGACCGAACGCTATTTCCAGGATCCGGACATGGCCGAGACCATCAAGTCCATCCATGCGGTCGGGCGCTGGGGCGAGGCCCGTGAAATTGCGCGCGCCATTCTCTTCCTCGCGTCCGACGACGCGAGCTTCATCACCGGCACGACGCTGGTGGTGGACGGCGGCTGGACGGCCGGCAAAAAGATGTGACGACAAAAAAGGGGGCGAGAAGCCCCCTTTTTCAGACTTTTCCAGACCGGGTGGACGCGCCGCCTCTCAGGCCCTCCCCCTCTCAGTCCATGTCCCGCGACGCCGATGCGACCGCGATCGCCGACATGTTGAGCAGCCCGCGCACCGTGATGGACGGTGTCACGATGTGCGCGGCCTTGGCAGCACCCAGCAGGATCGGCCCGATCGGCACGCCGTGCGAGACGACCTTCAAGAGATTGAAGGCGATGTTCGCGGCATCGAGGCCCGGTGCGATCAACAGGTTTGCCGCCCCCTCCAACTGGGAACTCTGAAACACCTCCTCGCGGATGAACGGAGACAGGGCAGCATCGGCGTGCATCTCGCCTTCAACTTCCAGCTCCGGCCCCCAATCGCGGAGTGTCGCGAGGACCTTTCTCATTTTCAGCGCAGACGGGGTGTCTTCAGACCCGAAGCTCGAATGCGAGATCAGCGCAACCTTGGGATTTATGCCGAAGCGGCGGACTTCCTCAGCAGCCAGGAGCGTGATTTCCGCTAGCTGCTCCGGTCCAGGATCGTAGGTGACGTAGGTGTCGGCCATGAACAGCGGGCCCGACGGCAGGATCATGGCCGAGAGCGCGGCAAATCCCCTGACACCGCTCATGCGGCCAACCACCTGCCCGACATGGCGCAGGTGCGTCTGATAGCGGCCAACCGCACCGCAGATCATCGCATCGGCATCGCCGCGCCTGAGCAGCAGGCCAGCCACCACGGTCGAGCCATTGCGGACGACCCGGCGTGCGTGCGACGGCGATACGCCCCGGCGCTCGACCAGAGCCAGATATTCCTCTTCAAGGTCAAGCATCCGGCCATCGGTCTCGGTGTCGAAAATGTCGAAATCCCGCTCCGGCTTCATGCGCAACCCAAGGTGCTGGGCCGAGCGCAGGATGACATCGCGTGAGCCGACCAGGATCGGCCGTGCGATCCCCTCGCCCAGCACCTGATGCGCGCACTGCAGGACGTAGGTGTGGTCGCCTTCGGCGAAAACGAGGCGGCATGGCCTTGTTTTCGAGGCTCGCCGCGCGGCGTCGAACACGGGGCGCATGACAAACCCCGACTGGTAGACGAAGCCCGTCAGTTTCTGGCGGTAGGCATCGAAATCCTCGATGGGGCGGGTCGCAACGCCGGTCTCCATGGCGGCCAACGCCACCGCCGTACCGATCTCCGTGATCAGCCGGGGATCGAAAGGCTTCGGCAGGATGTAGTTGGCGCCGAACACGAACGTCTCCGCGCCGTAGGCCGCCAGCACCACGTCCGACGCCTCGTTCTCGGCGATGCCGGCGAGTGCCGTGATGGCGGCCTTCTTCATCTCCTCGTTGATGGTCGTCGCGCCGACATCGAGCGCGCCACGGAAGATGAACGGGAAGCACAAGACGTTGTTGATCTGGTTCGGATAGTCCGAGCGTCCAGTGGCGATGACTGCATCGTCACGGACGGCCTTGACCTCGTCGGGGCTGATCTCGGGTGTCGGATTGGCAAGGGCGAACACGAGCGGACGCGGCGCCATCGACCTGATCATGTCGCGCGAGACGACGCCGCCCGCCGACAAGCCCAGCAGCACGTCCGCACCAGCCAGCGCCTCCGCCAGCGTGCGCAACCGGGTCTCGTGGGCATAGGGTTCCATGTAGCGGTTCATGAGTTCGTTGCGCCCACGGTGCACAACGCCCTCGATGTCCGTAAGGGTCACGTTCTCTGGCTTGAGGCCCAGCGCAACCAGCAGGTTCACACACGCCAGGGCCGCCGCACCCGCGCCCGAGGTGACAAGCCGCACGTCCTCGATGCGCTTGTTGACGACCTTGAGACCGTTGATGATCCCGGCCGAGACCACGATCGCGGTGCCGTGCTGGTCGTCATGGAATACGGGGATCTGCATCCGTTCGCGCAACTTGCGCTCGATCTCGAAACACTCCGGGGCCTTGATATCCTCGAGGTTGATGCCGCCGAACGTCGGCTCCAGCCGGGCAACCGCCTCGACGAACGCATCGACGTTTTTCTCCCCGACTTCAATGTCATATACGTCTATGCCGGCAAACTTCTTGAACAGTACCGCCTTGCCTTCCATCACCGGCTTGGCCGCCAACGGCCCGATGTCGCCAAGCCCGAGCACGGCGGTGCCGTTGGTGATCACGCCCACCAGGTTGCCGCGGGCGGTATAGCGGGACACACTCGACGGATCGGCTGCAATGGCCTCGCAGGCGTGCGCAACCCCCGGACTGTAGGCCATGGCCAGGTCCGACTGGTTGGCCAGCGGCTTCGTGGCATGAATGGCTATTTTGCCCGGCGGATCAGCTTCATGATAATCGAGTGCACTCTTGCGTTGATTGCTCTCGGCCATAGGCGGGACCTTTTAATACGGATGGGACCAAGGTCCTGCGGCACGCCTTGCCGGACCTTCAATTTCAAGGACAAGATACCACGCTTACCCAAAATCACGCCTGGTATTCAAGATTTGAGGACATCATGGAGACATAGCCCGTGGCCATGATCAACCCGATTGCCTTATGGTGCCGACCGGTCCAAACCGTGAATCGCCCAATACTACATACGTGCCAGGGAATGAGGAATGAACGAGCAAATTCGTCAACCGATGGAAGATGATGCAGCGGATGCGTCCGCACAATTCTACGGCATCGGTGACCCTGGCGCCCTGGACGCGTTCTTCGGCGGCGACGGCAAAACGCCGGCGGGCAGGCCCGCCGACCGCCCGACCGGGCACATCGACATTTCCGGCGAAACGGCGCTGGTGGAGGCCTACCGGACACGCGGGTTCCTGCGGGCCAAGCTGGACCCCCTTGGCCTTGCGGCGCGACCGCAGCTTGTCGAACTGGCGCCAGCCGGCTACGGCCTGGTCGGGGGCCGCGCACAGGATCTGGCCGAGCGCCTGGAGAAGGCCTACTGCGGATCTATTGGGTGGGAGTTCGGCCATATCCACGATACGGCGCAGCGCCGCTGGCTCGCGGCCGAGGCAGAGAGCGAGGCGCCTAGCCTACCGAGCGCAGCGGAGCGGGCGGAAATCCTGACCTTGCTCGCCAAGGCGGTTGCGTTTGAATCCGGCATGGCCCAGCGCTATCCCGGCGGGCGCACCTTCGGACTTGGCGGCGCTGAAACATTCCTCGTCGCGATGGACACCATCATTTCGGAAAGCGCCCGGCTCGGTGCGAAGGAAGTCGTCATCGGCGGCATGCACCGCGGCCGCTTCAACATGCTGGTGAACGTCCTCGGCAAGCCGCTCAATCAACTCGTTGCCGAAGTGCTGGGTGCGCCCAATGTGCCGGACGGCATCACATGCTCATCGGATGTGTCCTATCATCTGGGGTATTCCGGCGACATCATGGTGGCGGGGCAGCGCGTCCACATCTCGACGTCCGCCCACCCATCCCATTTGCAGCTTGCCCCGATCATCACCCAGGGGCGCGCCCGCGCCAAGCAATCGGCCCGTGGGGCGGACGGGCGGCAAAGCATCCTGCCGCTGCTGCTCCACACCGACGCCAGTTTCGCGGGCCAGGGCCTGGTTGCCGAGATGCTGCAGCTTTCGGGCCTGCCGCCGTTCAACCTCGGCGGCACCATCCACATCATCGTCAACAACCAGCTCGGCTTCACCACGACGCCAGAGGAAGGCCGCACGGCGCGGGGCGCAACCGACATCGCGCGGCTGATCGAGGCGCCTGTGCTGCACGTCAACGGCGACGACCCGGAAGCGGTGTGGCGCGCCGCACTGGTGGCGGCCAACTGGCGTTCGACGTTCGAGCGCGACATCCTCATTGATCTCGTCTGCTATCGCCGCCCGGGGCACAACGAGATCGACGAGCCGCGCTTCACGCAGCCGCAGATGTACAAGGCCATCGACCAGCGCCCATCCATCGACCGGCTTTACGAGGACGCGCTGGCGGCGAGCGGCGTCGATACATCGGCTGCCGAGAGCGCGCGTTCCGACATCGGCGAGGCCATTGCCCAGGCGTTCCGCGCCGCCAAATCCTGGAAGGTCAATCAGGCCGACTGGTTCGAGGGGGCATGGAGCGGGTTTCGGGCGGGAACCGAGGCGGACATGCTCGCGTCGGTTCCGACGGGGATACAGGCAGCCCGTCTCAAGGCACTTGGCGACACCCTCACCACCCCACCCGCCGATTTCACCGTCGATCCGAAGGTCAGCCGCTTTCTCGACGAGCGCCGCCAATCCATCTCCACCGGCAAGGGGCTGAACTGGGCCACGGCCGAGGCCCTGGCGCTGGCATCGCTGGCGGCGGAGGGCACGCCCGTGCGCTTTGGCGGCCAGGACACCGTTCGAGGCGCCTTTTCCCAGCGCCATCTCGAACTTCACGACCAGGCGACGGGACGCCGGCACCTGGCCATCACGCCTGCTGCCGCACAGGATGCTGCAGTCGAGATCCACAACACCCCGCTCATCGAGCACGCGGTGGTCTGCTACGAGTATGGCGTCTCGCTTGCGGACCCGCGCCGGCTGGTGATCTGGGAGGCCCAGTTCGGTGAATTCCTGAACTATGCGCAGGCGGTATTCGACCAGGGCATCACCTGCGGCGAGGATCGCTGGCTGCGGTCATCGGGGCTTGTGATCCTGCTTCCGCACGGGCTTGACGGCGGCGGTCCGGACCATTCGACGGGGCGGCCCGAGCGCCTGCTTGCCGCGTGTGCGGGAGCCAACATCCAGATCGTCAACGCCTCGACGCCTGCGAACTTCTTCCACGCGCTGCGCCGGCAGATGCACCGGCCGTTCCGGAAGCCTTTGGTCGTGCTCACCCCGAAAGCCCTGCTTCGGCACAAGGCGTGTGTGTCCGACCTCGCGGATCTGGCCGAGGAGACGAGTTTCCGGCACGTCATCCCCGACGAGACCGTCGCAAAGGCGGAGCGCATCGTGATGTGCACGGGCAAGGTCTATTACGACCTCGCCGCCGAGCGGGAGAAGCGCGGGCTGGACGGCCGGGTGGCGCTGGTGCGCCTCGAACAGTTGCATCCACTTCCCGAGTGCGAGATTACCGACGTCCTCGCAAGGCATGACGGAGCGGAGCTGGTGTGGTGCGAGGAGGAACCCGAGAACATGGGCTACTTCACGCACCTGGACCGACGGCTGGAGCGTCTTGCCGGCCGCGCGTTCAGGCGTGCCGGGCGTCCTGCTGTCGCCACCCCCGCCGTCGGCGTCAAATACTGGCACGAGGCGGAGATCAAGGCGTTTCTGGATCAGGCGCTAGGCGGCCTGTCGTGATCTTCTCGCCTTCCAGCCGCTTTTCGGCTTCGAGCGCCTGCGCCAATTCCTCGCGCTTGCGCTCGGCTTCCCGCTGGCGGTTCCACAGCGACGCATAGAGGCCGCCTTTGGCCATCAGGTCGCCGTGCTTGCCCTGCTCGACAAGGCGGCCCTTCTCGAGAACCAGGATGTTGTCGACTGCCACGATGGTCGACAGGCGATGGGCGATGACAAGCGATGTCCGGCCGCGCGAGACCCTGTCGAGCGCGTCCTGGATTTCCTTCTCGGTATGGCTGTCGAGCGCGCTGGTCGCTTCATCGAGAATGAGGATCGGCGGCGCCTTGAGGATGGTCCGCGCAATGGCGACGCGCTGCTTCTCGCCGCCCGACAGTTTCAATCCGCGCTCGCCCACCATGGTGTCATAGCCCTCGGGCAGGGTGGCGATGAACTCGTCGATCTGCGCCAGCCGTGCGGCCTCCTTCACCTCTTTGTCGCTGGCATCGGGCCGTCCATAGCGGATGTTGTAGAGGATGGTATCGTTGAACAGCACCGTATCCTGGGGCACGACGCCAAAAGCCGCCCGCAGGGACTCCTGCGTCACATCGCGAATATCCTGGCCGTCGATGTCCACACTGCCGCCTGCCACGTCATAGAACCGCATCAGGATCCGGCTGATCGTCGATTTGCCTGCTCCCGACGGGCCGACGATGGCCACCATCTGGCCGGCGGGGACCTCGAAGGACAGGTCGTTCAGGATCGGGCGCGCGGGCTCGTAGGCAAACGCCACGTCGCGGAAGCGGATCGCCCCGCCCTTGACGGCCAGCGGACCCGCGTCCGGCTTGTCCTTGACCTCCGGTATCTGCTCGATCACATCCTGCATCCGCTCGATGTCGGTGATGCCCTGCTTGATCTCGCGATAGACCATGCCCATGAAATTGAGCGGAATGAACAGTTGCAACATCAGGGCATTGACCATGATGAACTGGCCGACACTTGCACTCCCCGACATGACCGAGGCCGCCGACATGCCCATGCAGATGGTGAGCGCCACGGTGAAGATGACCGCCTGGCCCGCGTTCAGGATGGCGAGGGAGGTATAGGTGCGCACCGACGCCTGCTCATAGCGTGCGATCGACGCATCGTAGCGTTGGGCCTCGCGGTCCTCGGCGCCGAAATACTTCACCGTCTCGTAGTTCAGCAGACTGTCGACCGCCTTGGTATTGGCATCGGTATCGCTCTCGTTCATCTGGCGGCGGATCTTCACCCGCCATTCCGTCGCCTGCACGGTGAAGGCGAGGTAGCCAATGATCATGGCCACCACCACGATGACGTAGCGCCAGTCGAATTCCAGCGCCAGCACCACAAGGACCAGGACGAACTCGAGCATGGTCGGAATGAGGGTCATCAGCGTCATGCGCGTGATGTTCTCGATGCCGGTCCGGCCCCGCTCCAGAACGCGCGTCAGGCCGCCAGTCTTGCGCTCCAGATGGAAGCGCAACGACAACTGGTGCATGTGGACGAATGTCGCCAGCGCCAGCTTGCGAACGGCGTTCATGGCGATCTTCGCGAACAGGCCTTCGCGGGCCTGTGACAGCAGCACCATGGCGACGCGGGCCAGACCGAAGACGCCCGTTGCAATGATCGGCGAGGCGATCAGCCAGCCAGCCTCGGCTGGCGGCAGGCGGCCACCGGCAACCGCCACGAGGGCATCCGTCGCCCACTTGAATGTGAACGGCATGGCGATGGTGACGAGTTTTGCGGCCAGCATCAGCACCAGCGACAGGATCACGCGCCGCTGCAGGTCCGGCCGGTCATGTGGCCAGATGTAGGGGGCCAGGGCTTTCAGGGCCCGCCATTGGCCTACCGACAGGTGTCTGGCCAGCCAGTTGCCACGCCCACCGGGCGCAGACGACGGCGGTTCACTCGGCTTTCGTGTTCCATGCATTATGGCGTGATAACGCCGGATCGGTTCGTTGTCGAATGCCTTCAGCGGCGGCCTGGAACCCGGGCTGCCGCTGGCATCACCAGTGGGACACTGGTCCGCAACCCGGGCAACGGCACCAGAACCGGCCCGCGCCTTGCCCCGTGCGGATGGACCCAGGACTGGTTGCAAGCCAACCAGCGCTCCCGGGCCAGGTCGCCTCCGGTCAGAGGGAGATCCTCAGCGCCGACAGACGCTCGGCGATCGTGCGGAAGGCCGCAATCAGTTCATCGTTGGTATTGGCGCTGAACGCGGAGGCCTGTGACGTCGCACACGAACTCAGCAGGGACTGGGCGGCAGCCGGCGCCTGGAACGCAACGGTATAGACGAGGATGCCGTCATTCTTCATGCTCTCGCAGAGCTGTTGAGCCTGCTTCGGCGAGCTGCCTGCAACGGAGATTCTTGTCGAGTTGAAGCCGCTGCCCGGCAGGTAGCTGGTATTGAACTCGCCATCCGTCATCAGAAGCACGGCCTTGATGATCTTCGGTGTTGCCGGCTTCGGCTTGCTGTCGACAGGCAACAGGCTGCGCCATTTTTCGGAAATCAGGTACCAGCCCCACGCCAGACCAATGTGGCCAGCAGTGAAACCGCCAGTTGATAGCGCGTCGATGGTCTGGGTCAATGTCGTGGCGTCCGAGGTCATCGGCAGGATTTCTGTCCGCGGGCAGGCATACTGCCGGTTCAGGCGGCTCGTCGAGACTCCGAACACGTCACCACCGGTGGGTGTTGCATCCGTGGCGTTATTGGCGCCCGGGCGTTCCACCACGCAATTATCCCGGCTCGCCCCGCCCGACGCGACCGTTGCCAGCGTACCCACATTCACCGATCCGCTATAGGGCACGACAGCGATCCGGACATGCTCGGCCGCGGCCTCGGATGTTATCAGGTTGGCAACCAGCGTCTTCGCGGCCGATTTCAGGCCGTTGATCTTGCTGCACGGGCTGCACATGGATCCGGTTATGTCGAGCACCATGCCGAGCTCGACTTCCTTCTGCCTGTAGGTCACCCGTGTGGAGCGCGGAAAATCGAATGACGGAATGCCGGCCACCTGGGCGAACGTGGCCCTCACCGAGACATCCACACTCACATCCACGGTCCCCTCGACACGGTCGATCTGGACAAGCGGGCCGGCGATCGTGACGCCCTGGACGGGCACGCCATCAAACTGGGCAGCAAAGAACCTGTTGGCCCGGTCTATGATGTCGTCGTCGGAATAGCTCTCGTCATCCAGCATTTTCGCGGCCGCAAGAGCTGCGGCATCGAGCGAGTTGGAGACCCGTGTT
>JBKDZY010000797.1:0-1967 GCA_047971765.1 Hyphomicrobiaceae bacterium
CACCATCGCAACGGCCGAGGCTGCGGCGATGGCTTCTCCGGTGTTGTGGGTGACGCGGCTGGTCTGGACCACGCGGGCAACGACCCGTTCCGGTTCTGGAGGGGTGGCGATACCGACCGGCGCGATCCTCATTGCTGCGCCGTTGGTGGTGCCGTTCAGGCCGGTCTCGGCTGGCGATGCCCCGGCCAGCAGCGCATCCAGTGCCGCTTTCGTCGAGGGGCCGAGCAGGTCGTGCAACCCGCGCGCCCTGATCCCCTTCTCCCAGTTTATCAGGTCGGCGGCCCATTCCGTGTCGTCGAAGCCATCGGATTGGGCGATCAGGCGATGGGCCAGAAGCAGGCTTTGTTCGGTGTCGTCGGTGACCTGCCCGGCCATCAATCCCTGCGATACCGGATGGCCGTCAAAGGGGGCAACGAAATCCTTGATCCGGCCATAATGGGCATAGATCGCATCGCGCGGCAGGGTTTGCGAGGGCATGCCGAGAGCGTCGCCGATGGCCAGACCGAACAGCGCACCCTCGGCGCGGTTGATGGCAATGTCTCTGAACGCCTTCATCAGAACTCCATTCTCGGGTCGAAACAGTCCGGGCCCAGCCGGGCCTCGACATATTCGACGACAGCGCCATTCGCTGCGCGGTTCATCGTCCGGGCCTCGGCCTTGGGAAAAGCGCGCAGGATATCGGGCCATCCTTCGTCTTTAGTTACGCACAATCCAAGGTTGAGTAATGTGCGCCTTGGCAGGCCTTCGTCAAGACCGTTTGCGGTGACATGTGCGTAATCGTCGCGCCAAGTCACCCGGCCAGGATCCCGGCCTCGATCCGTTCGGGTTGGGATTTCAAAGTTGATGGTTGCACACCTGTCTGCGTCTGGGTGATCTTATCAGATCGGAAACGCGGATTCAGTCAACGTGTCTAGTTGGTCAATAAGCGGAGACGCAATCACAGGTTGTTTTTTATGGCCCATTCCTGCCGCTCATTGTGCCCGTTCTGCCCCGTTCTGGCCGCCTTTTGGCTTGCGGTCAGGCTGCGGAAAATGACAATTCCCGCCATCGAGAACCTTCAGCAGAGAAAGCCCCCTTCATGACCATCACACGCATCGGCAGCGGCCCCCGGATGAGCCAGGCCGTCATTCACGGCGACACCGTCTGGCTGGCCGGTCAGGTCGGCACCGAGGGCGCCGATATCGCCACCCAGGCCCGCGCGGCACTGGCCAGTGTCGATGCACTTCTGGCCGAAGCAGGCACCGACAAGTCGCGTATCCTTCAGGTTATCGTCTGGCTGGCCGACATGGCCGATTTCGCCGCCATGAACGAGGTCTATGACGTCTGGGTCGATCGCGAAAACCCGCCCGCCCGCGCCACGGGCGAGGCACGGCTGGCAACGCCCGGCTACCGCGTCGAGTTCATCGTCACCGCCGCCCGCTGAGCGATCCCGCGCACCGCTTCAGCCGGAGTGGCTGAAGCGGCCAAGCGTGCCGTCCTTGATACGGATCGAGAAACCGGGTCGGGACGGGGGCATGTAGGCACCGTTGCGGACCTCGCAGGGGTCGGTGAAATGCTCGTGCAGGTGGTCGACAAATTCGATTACCCTGCCTTCGCGCGTGCCGGCGACGGCGACGTAATCGATCATCGACAAGTGCTGGACATATTCGCACAGGCCGACACCCCCGGCATGGGGCCAGACCGGCAGCCCGTATTTCGCAGCCATCAACTGCACGGCCAGAACCTCGTTCAGCCCGCCCAGCCGGCAGGCGTCGATCTGGACAACGTCGATGGCCCCACCGGCGATGAACTGCTTGAACATGATCCGGTTCTGGCACATCTCGCCCGTGGCCACTTTGATCGGTGTCACAGCCTGCCGGATCTTCCTGTGGCCCAGCACGTCATCGGGCGAGGTCGGCTCTTCGATGAAGTACGGTTTCGCGAATGCCAGCGCCTTCACCCAGTCGATGGCCTGATCCACCTCCCAC
>JBKDZY010000798.1:0-2778 GCA_047971765.1 Hyphomicrobiaceae bacterium
TGACAGGCGCAGCGCTGGCATATCGAACACTTGGCTTGACGAGGGCAGCAACGGGACGAAAAGCCATAACACCAGAGTCGCCATGAGGCAGGCCTGAGCCGTCAGGTAGTGGTGGTGCTGCCAGCGAGATGACAGTTCCTTTTGCAATCTTTTGGCTTGCGGCCTTAAGGGCTTGGCTTCTCCTGCGCCGCGTTTGATATTTTCGGGACCCCTTTCCATGAAAATTGCGCGCTTCACCGCCAATCCAAGCCTTCGAGAACGGGTCATTTCAACATCCTGTATAGACTGTCAATCTCATCGCTGATCTCGCGTTGGTTCATAGACGGATGCGTGCGAAATTCATCTCGCAACACCTTAGCCAAAACGCGCAGCCGGGTTTCAGGCTTAAACTCCACATCGACATCTTCTTCATATTCGTTGATCAGCGCGGAAATTTCTTCGATACGGCGCATGACCAGCCCTGAGGGATGCCCCGTCAGGATGCGATGCGCGTCATCGTCAAAAAGCTCGCAGATCGTCAGCAAGAGCGACGACGGTAAGTCACGTTCATTGCGCTCGTAGTACTGGTAGCTGCTACGGCTGATGCCAAGCTTCTCGGCCAGCTCATTCTGTGACAGGCCAGCCACCTTCCTTAACGCCGATAGACGTTCTCCCAGTCCCGAGATGTCTCCCAAGGGAAGCCTCCAAGCTTGACTTGACCACTTTTGTGGTTGTAGATGTAATTTTAACGCCAATAAGGGTTATTAGCGTCGAATCAGTCATCTCTAGAGTAGCTTTGCTTTCTGTTGTGAGCAAAGCGGAATCCTCTGCTGCCGGTTATTCGGCGGTCTGATGGCTCGTGCATCGGAGGAAGAAATTTGGCTCAAGAACAGCTGAAGACGACTGAAAGGGTCGAAACGCCCAAAGAAATGGCAGAACGCGTCGGCATTCCGGTGAGCAATATTCGTTACCTGATCAGGACGGGGCAGCTTGCCCATGTTTATACGTCACCCGGAAAGCGGAATCCGAAAATCCCATTTGGGGCGTGGGAACGGTACCTCGCCCGCGAAGCTGGTGGGTTGGCGGAATGACATCCTGCAACCGGAAGTCCGAAGGCTCCGAATATGGTCCCAGTGGATCGGAAGTTCTGGATAGCGGGATGACACCTGCCCAATGGGTCGAGGTGCTTTCTGCGAGAAATATCAAAATCACTGAGCGAACGCTTCGGGAACGAGCCAACCGGCTTGGAGCGCGCTGCAAGCTGGGGAATGCGATGATCATTACCCCATCACAGATGGACAGAATTCTGATGGAGAGCCAGCAATGCCGCTCCAAATCTACAAACGCGGGTCGGTTTACTATGTCAAAGGCTGGATCGAATACAACGGTCGACCAATCGCCGGTCCATATCGCAAAAGCACGCGAGCGACTACTGAGACTGGCGCAAGGGACTGGATAAATGAGGAAACCAACATCCAGCTCCGAAGACATATCGTCGGCGAAGATCGCACGTTGCGGTTCGCCGACGCCGTCGGCATTTATCCCTCAACGCCTAAAACGGCGAGGCAATTGTTGCCAATCCTGGACGAGATTGGGGATTTGCCGCTCGCGGAGATCACTGGCGCGCGCTTGAAAAGCCTTGGCCCGAAGCTGAAACCAATTGCTTCGACAGATACATGGTGGCGCGAAATCGTGACCCCGGCGCGCGCGGTCATCAACAATGCACATGAGTTCAGGGGCACGCCCCTCTTGCGAGTCAAACGTTACGACAAATTCGAGAGGATTGCACAGGATCAGCACAGGCAGAAAACCAGCCGGGTCGAGCGCATTCCCGCAACGCGGGAATGGATCGAATCGTTCTGTGCGGAGGCCGATCCCTACAATGCCGCTATGGCGCGCTTCATGTTTGAGACGGCAGCGCGCATTGACCAAGCAATATCCATCGAACCTGATGATCTACGGCCCGAGAGCTGTGAGGTTCGCATCAAGGCTCAGAAAGGCCATGCAGAGAGCTGGATCACCGTTTCGCCGGAAATGATGGCTGAACTAGAGGCATTAAAGCCGAAGCGGCCCAAGAACCTGAAAACCGGTCAGCTCCTGTCGCGTCGGGTCTTCGGCTATGGCAGTCCGACCGGCTACAACAATCGGTGGAAGACCATCTGCAAGCGCGCAGGCATCCCATATCTTTCGGCGCACCCCGCCGGTCGCCATGGTTTTTTCACAGAGTTGGTGGTTCGGCAGGGTGTTGACCCGGTGACAGCGGCCAAGGCGGGGCGGTGGTCTGATCCAAACTTGCCGATGCGTATCTATGCCCATGCAGAGACCGACGAAGCCTCGATCAGGGCGCGTTTTCGTACGAAGTATGTACAGGCGGCAAAGTCAAAACCACCTAACAAACAGAAAACAAAGAAGGAAATCAAAGATGAATAACTCCCTCCTAAGGGGCAGGTTGCAGGTTCAAATCCTGCCGGGGTCACCAACACCTTTTTAAGCATCTGTTTTTCCTTGTTTTTATTGAAGGTTTGGAACTTTGGTCGGTTGAGTTGGAACTTTTTGTTCCGTTTTCGTGCTGCTGAGCACCTTTCGCTTGTTGAAGTTGCGGATATATCGTTCGATCTCGGACAGACTCTCATGCCCCGTCCAGGCCCCGATTTGAGCCGAGGTTCCTTCGGCTTCGGCGAGCGCCCGCGCCCGGCTTTTCCGCAAACCATGCGCCGAGCGACCTGAGACCCCCGCAGCTCTGGCTTTGGCAGCAAACCACTGGCCCGCTGCTTTCACGCTCCGGGATTTGCCGTGCGC
>JBKDZY010000799.1:0-7480 GCA_047971765.1 Hyphomicrobiaceae bacterium
GGCGCGCCCGATGGCCTCTGACAGTCGCCGCTCATGCTCCGGATTGAGGAACGAGAACAGGGTGCAGATGGCAACGCCTTCGACATCAAGCTCCCCAAGCTCGGCGACGACCCGCGCGATCTCCTCGTCCGTCAGCTCGCCAATGACCTCACCGCGCGGCCCGATCCGTTCCGCCACCTCCAGCCGTCGTTCGCGCGGCACCAGCGGCGGCGGATAGTCCGTCTGGATATCGTAGACATGCGGCCGGATCTGCCGTCCGATTTCCAGCAGGTCGCGGAACCCCTTGGTGGTGATGAGCGCCAGCCGCCCCCCCTTGCGCTGGATCAGCGCGTTGGTGGCAACGGTCGTGCCATGCGCGAACCGCTCCATCTCACCGAGGTCAACACCGTACCGGCCGGACAGGGCCTCGAGCCCCGCGATGATCGCCAGCGATGGATCGGCCGGAGTCGAGGGCACCTTGTGGACCACGATACGCCTTGACGCAGGCTCGAACGCGTAGAGATCCGTGAACGTCCCACCAACATCGACACCGATCAGCCAGCCCACGCGCACGCTCCCTGCAAAGCCCGGCGCCCCTCTGACACGAGATGCCGCCGGTCACCGCCCTTGGACTTAATCGAGTTGACGACAAGGCGTTTGGGCTGTTGTTTGATAATACAAGACCGCTTCCAAACCATCGGTTCAATGGCAACGTCATCCCGTAGCGGGTCGAACTCCAAGGTGAAACCCAACCGAGGGACACCCGCCCCATGAGTGACACTGCTCGCCCCATAGGTGACACCGCTCAATGAGTGACACCACTCCAGGTTCCAAACCGGCAGGACGGGGGCGCTCATCCCTAGGCCGGCACGCCTATTCCGGCTGGCGCATCGTCAGGGAAGCCATCCGCGGCAACCGCGGTTGGCAACCCGCGTGGCGCGATGCCGAACCCAGGCCCGAATACGACGCCATCGTTGTCGGCGGCGGCGGCCACGGCCTTGCGACGGCCTACTATCTCGCCAGCGAACATGGCCTCACGAACATCGCCGTCGTCGAAAAGGGGTTGATCGGCCAGGGAAATGTCGGCCGCAACACCACCATCATCCGGTCGAACTACCTGCTGCCCGCCAATACGGCCTTCTACGAGTGGTCGATGAAATTGTGGGAAGGACTCGAGCAGGACATCAACTATAACGCCATGGTCAGCCAGCGCGGCGTGATCAATCTCTATCACTCGGATGGCCAGCGCGACGCCTACGCCCGCCGCGGCAACGCCATGCGCCTGCATGGCGTCGATGCCGAGCTGCTGGACGGAAACCAGGTCCGCACACTCCTCCCCTGCCTCGACTACGACAACGCGCGCTTCCCGATCCGGGGCGGTCTGCTCCAGCGCCGTGGCGGCACCGCCCGTCACGATGCGGTTGCCTGGGGGTATGCCCGCGCCGCAAGCCTGCGCGGTGTCGACATCATCCAGAATGCCGAGGTGACTGGCATCCGCATCGATAATGGCCGCGTCACCGGCATCGAAACCACCCGCGGACCAATCCGCAGCCGCAAGATCGGGCTGGCCGTCGCCGGCAACTCGTCGCGCCTGGCCGAACTTGCCGGCTTGCGTCTCCCGATCGAGAGTCATGTGCTGCAGGCCTTTGTCTCCGAAGGCATAAAGCCCTTGATCGACACCGTGGTCACCTTCGGTGCGGGCCACTTCTATGTGTCCCAGTCAGACAAGGGCGGCCTCGTCTTCGGTGGCGACATCGACGGCTACAATTCATACGCCTGGCGCGGCAATCTGCCAATCGTCGAGGACGTGGCCGAGAGCGCCATGGCATTGATGCCGATGCTGGGCCGCCTGCGCGTGCTGCGAAGCTGGGGTGGATTGATGGACATGTCCATGGATGGCTCGCCGATCATCGACAGGACACCGGTCGAAGGTCTCTACCTCAATGCCGGATGGTGCTACGGCGGCTTCAAGGCAACGCCCGCATCCGGCTGGTGCTTCGCCCACACCATCGCCCGCGACACCCCCCACGACCTCAACGCCGACTTCCGGCTAGACCGTTTCTCATCCGGCCGCGTCCTCGACGAGAAGGGCGCAGGTGCCCAACCCAATCTGCACTGAGAGCCATTCTCCATGCGCATCCCCTGCCCCTATTGCGGCCCCCGCGGACACGAGGAATTCACCTGCCTCGGAGATGCGACCCGCCGCCGGCCGGATGAAAGCGATCCACAGAACCCGGCAGATGCAGCCGCATGGCAGGACTTCGTCCACTTGCGCGCCAACCCCGCTGGCCTTCACCGCGAGCTCTGGCAGCATGTTGCCGGCTGTCGCCAATGGCTGGTTGTGACGCGCGACACGCGCACCCACGAGATAACGGCAGTGGCTTACGCACGCGCCGTTGCCCGCTCATCCGGTGGGGTGTCATGAGAAGCACGGCCAATCGACACGACCAACACCGCAACGTCGCCGCCGGGCCGTTGCGCCTCGGCAACGGAGGCGTGATCGACCGCAGCCGCCAGATCGGTTTCGCGTTCGATGGTCGCCACTACCACGGTCATCCCGGCGACACGCTGGCCTCCGCCCTGCTCGCCAACGATGTCCACCTGGTAGGCCGTTCGTTCAAGTATCACCGCCCACGCGGCATCATGACGGCAGGACCGGAAGAGCCGAACGCACTCGTCGAACTGCGGGCAGGCGCACGCCGCGAACCCAACACCCGCGCCACCACCATCGAGCTCTACGAAGGTCTCGCCGCCGACAGCCAGAACCGGTGGCCATCACTGCGCCACGACATTCTCTCGCTCAACGGCCTCATCGCCCCCGCCCTCACCGCCGGCTTCTACTACAAGACCTTCATGTGGCCGAAGGGCTGGTGGGAAAAGGTCTACGAGCCCTGCATCCGCCGCGCTGCCGGCCTCGGACGGGCTTCGGGCCAGCACGATCCAGACACCTATGAAAAAGCCCACTTGCATTGCGACGTGCTGGTCGTGGGCGCCGGACCTGCCGGGCTGATGGCGGCCCTGGCCGCCGGCCGCTCCGGCGCGCGCGTCGTTCTTGCGGAAGAGGATTTCCGGCTCGGCGGACGCCTGCTGTCCGAACCCAGAACCATCGACGGCCAACCCTGCGCCATTTGGGCCCGCGCGGTCGAGGCAGAACTCGCCACCCTGCCCGAAGTTCGCATCATGCGGCGCACGGGTGTCGTCGCCGCCTACGACCACGGCACCTTCGCCGCCATCGAGCGCGTCAACGACCACCTGCCCGAACCGCCGCCATTCGAACCCCGCCAGCGACTTTGGCGGATCATCGCCAGGCAGGCCATCGTCGCCACCGGTGCCATCGAATGTCCACTCGTCTTCCCCGACAATGACCGCCCGGGCATCATGCTGGCAGGCGCGGCCTCCACCTATCTCAACCGCTACGCGGTCGCCCCCGGTCGCCGCGTCGTTGTCGTACTGACCGATGACCGCATGACGCCGCTTGTTGATAACCTGGCCAAATCCGGCGTGGATGTTGCAGCCGTTGTCGATCCCGCCGGCAACATGCAGCACGCCGCCAGCGCCGCGGAGCGCGCGACCGCTAGTTTCCATTCCGGCGCACAACTGCTCGGCGTCCGCGGCAGGCGTCAGGTCAAGGCCCTCAGGTTACGCTCGGCCAGCGGCGGGCGCACCACCGAGATCGGCTGCGACACCATCTGCGTCTCAGGTGGCTGGACACCCAACATCCAACTGGCAACCCATCGTGGTCTGCGCCCCGCCTGGAACGACGAAATTGGTGCATTCCTTGTCGCAACGCCACCAGCCGCCATGCAGATCGCGGGCGCGGCAAATGGAGAGTATTCACTGCAGGGCGCACTCCGGCACGGGGCCCTGGCAGGCGCGCGCGCGGCTTCCGAAACAGGCTTTGCGCCGGAAGCGATCGCCACCCCGGAATGCGACGCAGAACACCCCTCCAGCCACCGCGCACAACCCATTCCCGCCCGCCACCGCAAGGCATTCGTCGATTTCCAGAACGACGTGACCACGGCCGACATCGCCCAGAGCGCGGCGGAAGGGTTCAGTTCGCCCGAACACATGAAGCGCTACACCACGCTCGGCATGGCCACGGACCAGGGCAAGATGGCGAACGTCAACGCCATGGCGACATTGGCCGGCGTCATGGGGCTGGGCATGGCGGAAACCGGCACCATCACCTACCGCCCGCCCATCACACCAGTCGCCATCGGCGCATTGGCTGGCCATCACCGTGGCAGGGATTTCCGCCCGACACGCCTCACACCCACCCACGCCTGGGCCCGGCAGCGCGGCGCCGTGTTCGTGGAAGCGGGCCAGTGGCTGCGCCCACAGTGGTACCCGCTCGAGACCGAGCGCGACTGGCTGGAAAGCGTCTGCCGCGAAGTCGAAGCGGTCCGCAACGCGGTCGGCATCTGCGATGTCTCGACCCTCGGCAAGATCGACCTGCGCGGCGAGGACGCAGCATCTTTCCTGGACCGCATCTATACCGGCATGATGTCCACGCTCGCCGTCGGCCGCGTGCGCTATGGCGTGATGTTGCGCGAGGACGGATTCGTGATGGACGACGGCACCGTCGCACGCCTCGGCCCCGATCACTTCCTCATCACCACCACCACCGCCAATGCCGCGCGCGTCATGCAGCACATGGAACATGCCCATCAATGGCACTGGCCGGAGCTGGACATCCACATGACATCGGTCACCGACCAGTGGGCACAATTGGCAATCGCCGGACCCGACGCACGGAAAGTCCTGCAGGACATCGTCGATCCCGGCGCGGACGTCTCGGCAGACACACTGCCCTTCATGGCAACAACAAGCGTCAATGTTCTGGGCGGCATTCCCTCCCGCGTTTTCAGGATCTCCTATTCCGGCGAACTGGGATATGAAATCGCCATCCCGCGCGGCCATGGCAATGCACTGGCGAGGCTGATCATGGAACGCGGGCAAGCCTACGGCATCACCCCGTACGGCACGGAAGCCCTGTCCGTGCTGCGCATCGAAAAGGGACATGTTGCCGGCAACGAGATCAACGGCCAGACCACGGCCCTGGATCTCGGGCTTGGCCGGATGCTCTCGAAAAAGAAGGACTTCATCGGCCGTGTCATGGCGCGGCGCCCGGCCCTCGTTGATGCCAGCCGCCCTGCCCTGGTGGGGCTCAGGCCAGTCGGCAACGGATCGCGGCTGCGGGCCGGTTCCCATCTGCTGCCTGTTGGCGTCGAAGCCACCCCGGCCCATGACCAGGGCTACGTCACCTCCGTCGCCTTTTCACCGAAGCTCGGACATTGGATCGCACTCGGTCTTCTCGCTGGCGGCACGGCAAGAAAAGGAGAGCACGTGCGCGCCTACGATCCGGTCCGGAATGGTGACGTGACCGTCGAAGTGACAGAACCGGTCTTCTACGACCCACAAGGAACGCGGCTCCATGAGTGATGCCAGAAACACCGGCCGCGACGCCTGGTCGGAGGTCGCGAAGCCTGGCCGCCATGGCCGCCAGTCCGGACCCGCGCGCGTCGGATGCCGGCTCTATCCCGACCCGTTGCTGGCAATCGTGAGCCCGAGGAAAAGTCATGAAACCCTACTGTCAGCCATAGTACACACACACGTCGGCGTGGGCCTGCCGACAGGCCCCAAGGTCGCGATTGGTCAGAACGGACAACGCATTGCAGGCATCGGACCCAATCGTTGGCTCGCCGTCGCGACTGGCACGTCTCCGGCAGCCCGGACGCTGATCACGGATCTGGACGTCCATGCCCATGTTGTCGATCAAAGCCACGGTCTTGCCCTTCTGGCGCTCGACGGCCCCGATGCCCGCGACACGCTCGCCAAAGGCACAGGCATGGATCTCCATCCCAGAACCTTTTCGCCAGGTGATGCCGCCACGACCGCCATCGCCCATATGACCGTCCACATCTGGCAGACGAGCCCGGCTCCCGTATTCGAACTCGCTGTGCCCGCCGGAACGCTCGGGAGCTTCTGGCATTGGCTCGAAACGGCAGCAGGTGCGTCGGGCCTCGAGGCCACGGCCGGCGAAACCTCGGCCTGAAGCCCGCGCGGCGCACCCTGTCGCCAGGCCGCAGTGGAAATGCAGGCGGACAGGGTCCATTCTGGCCTGCGTACGGGCCTCCCAAAAATGAATTCGACAGACATTCCGGCCCGGAAAGAAGGGAGCACAACGATGAGCCGGAAAATCCACCTCAACGTCTTCATCCAGAGCCGTGGACATCATGAAGCCTCCTGGCGGCACCCCGGCTCCTCCAGACTGCCGCTGACCGACATCAACTACACGGTGGAGGTTGCCCGCAAAGCCGAAGCCGGGTTGTTCGACTCCATCTTCCTCGCCGATGTTCTCGGCTTGTGGAACGACGTTCGCGCAACGCCCTTCAACTGGCTCGAGCCGATCACGACCTTGGCCGCAGTGTCCATGGCAACCGAACGCATCGGCATGATCGGCACAGCTTCGACCACCTACACCGAGCCCTATAACCTCGCGCGCCAGTTCGCCTCCCTGGATCACATTTCCCGTGGCCGTATCGGCTGGAACATCGTCACGACCTGGTCCCACCAGGCCGGCGCCAACTTCGGTGGCGAAGGCCAGGTAAGCCACGCCAACCGCTACGAGAGGGCCGAGGAATACATGGATGTCGTCACCGGCCTCTGGGACAGCTGGGCCGATGATGCCGTCAAGGATGACCGCGCTGGCGGGCTTTATGCCGATCCGGCCAAGGTCCACAGCATCGATCACAAGGGGCAGTTCTATCAGGTCAAGGGACCGCTCAATCTGCCGCGCAGCCCGCAAGGACGCCCGGTTTTCGTGCAGGCCGGTTCATCCGAGGCCGGACGCGGGTTTGCCGCCCGACATGCCGAGGCCGTCTTTACCGCCCATCTCGAGAAATCGACCGCGAAAGAGTTCTACAAGGACCTCAAGCGGTTGCTGGCTGCCGAAAAGCGGGACCCGGACCAGGTCCTGATCCTGCCGGGATTTTCCCCCACCATTGCCTCGACCCAGGCCGAGGCCGAGAAATACGCCGAGGAACTGAACGCCCTGGCCGACATCGAGATCGGCCGCAGCCGCATGTCCAACCGGTTTGGCGGATACGACTTCTCGAGTCTTCCCCTCCATCGCCCGCTCAGCGTCGATGACTTCCCGCCCCCCGAAACGGTGGAAGCGGCTCGCAGCCGGACCGAGGTGATCATCGGTTACGTCAGGAACGAACGTCCGACCCTGCGTCAACTCCTGGCCAAGCTGGCCGGCGCACGCGGACACTTCACCTGCAACGGAACCCCGGAACAGGTCGCAGACCTGATGCAGGACTGGATGGAGGATGGCGCCGCCGACGGGTTCAACCTGATGCCACCCGTGCTCCCGAAAATGCTCGACGTCTTCATCGCCGAAGTCATACCGATCCTGCAGAAACGCGGCCTCTTCCGGAGCGAATATTCCGGATCGACCTTGCGGGATCATTTCGGCTTGTCTCGGCCCAGCGCCTGA
>JBKDZY010000800.1:0-6244 GCA_047971765.1 Hyphomicrobiaceae bacterium
GCGGGGCTCCTAGACTTTGATCCTGGGGCGGAGAGTTCCTTGACAGAGAGCAAGGTTGCAAGAGTATGTGAATGAACGTGGATCAGGCGACACTGTGATAACACTTGCGCTCACGCGGGCACTTGGCCTCAGAGTTGCGTCCAGGCTAGAGCCACCACACAGTTTCCCAACGTCATTCCATTTCGCGCCAGTGGAGGCAATTTCGATGACCATGACACTCGAGCAGGTGGCCCAGGCCATGGTGGCACCCGGCCGTGGCATTCTTGCTGCGGACGAAAGTTCGGGCACCATCAAGCGCCGGTTCGATTCGATCAAGGCCGAATCCACGGAAGACAATCGCCGCAACTATCGCGAGATGCTGTTCCGTTCCACCGATGCCATGAAGAACTACATTTCCGGCGTTATCCTGTACGACGAGACGCTGCGGCAGAAGGCGAAGGACGGCACGCCGCTGGCCAAGGTCATCGCGGATGCGGGGGCATTGCCGGGCATCAAGGTGGACGGTGGCACCAAGCCGTTGCAGTTCTGCCCCGGTGAACTGGTTACCGAAGGTCTCGACGGGCTTCCCGGCCGGGTGAAGGAATATGTCGGCCTCGGCGCCAAGTTCGCCAAATGGCGGGCTGTCATCGACATCAACACCGGCATCCCGAGCTACACCTGCATCAAGGCCAACGCCCACGCGCTGGCCCGCTACGCCGCGATCTGTCTCGAAGGTGGCCTGGTGCCCATCGTCGAGCCGGAAGTGCTGATGGACGGCGATCACGACATCGACCGGTGTGCCGAAGTCACAGAGTGGGTGCTGAAGGAGGTGTTCCAGGAACTCTACTACAACCGTGTCACCCTGGAGCAGATTGTCCTGAAACCGAATATGGTGATCTCCGGCAAGAAGTGCGCCGTGCAGGCGTCACGCGAAGAGGTGGCGGAGAAGACCGTGAAGATCCTCAAGAGGACGGTGCCGGCGGCTGTTCCTGGCATCGCCTTCCTGTCGGGCGGCCAGTCCGATGAAGATGCGACCGCCCACCTCCACCTGATGAACGCCATGGGCAATCTGCCCTGGAGCCTGACGTTCTCCTATGGCCGTGCCTTGCAGGCGGCCGCGCTGAAGGCGTGGGGCGGCAAGAAGGAGAACGAGGCGGCTGGTGCCAAGGCCTTCTCGCACCGTGCCAAGATGAACGGCCTGGCGGCTGACGGGAAATGGTCGAAAGGCCTCGAAAAGGCGGCCTGACCGTCTGCCGGAAGACAAAGGCATCTCCTTTGACGTATAGCTGGTTCGGGGCCCAGGCTTCGGACCCGTTCTGCTGTCTGGTGATGGAATGCCCGGACAGCGGGCGGCGCCCGGCCCTTGGCCAGGATCTTCCCTCACTCAAGACACTTGAGGTCTGCATGTCATCGACAGCCTACGACTCGGGGATCTTCCGCGATCTCTTTGGAACACCGCGGATGCGGGAGATTTTTTCCGACGCGGCGCTGGCCGGGCGCTACGTCGAAGTTGAAGTGGCGCTTGCGCGGGCCGAGGCCAGGACCGGTGTCATCCCGGCCGATGCGGCGACCGATATCGCGGCTGCATCGGAAGGTCTTGTGGTCGATCTGGCGCGGCTCAAGGCCGAGACCGATATTGTCGGCTATCCCATTGTCGGCATCACGCACCAGATGGCGAAGGCTGCAGGCGACGCCGGGCGGTTCGTGCACTGGGGGGCGACCACCCAGGACATCATGGATACGGCGACCGTGCTGCAGGTCCGGGCCGCTCTGGAGGTCGTGGACGAGGATCTCGCTCAACTTGACAAGGCTTTGACCGGGCTTTCGGCCAAACATCGCGATACGGTGATGGCGGGGCGGACCCATCTGCAACATGCGCTGCCGATCACCTTCGGCTACAAGACGGCCGTATGGCTATCGATGATCCGCCGCCACAGGCAACGGCTGGCTGAACTTCGTCCGCGCGTTCTCGTCGCCGAATTTTCCGGCGCATCAGGGACGCTTGCATCGCTGGGCGACAAGGGGCTGGCGGTACAGGCGGCGCTTGCGGAGGAACTCGGCCTGGGCGTGCCCGACATCACCTGGCATGTGGCGCGCGACAACATCGCCGAGGTCGGGACGTTCCTCGGCATCGTGACGGGCAGCCTCGCCAAGATAGCGCTCGATGTGATGTTGATGATGCAGAACGAGGTGTCGGAGGTGTTCGAACCTTTCGTGAAAGGGCGAGGCGCATCGTCCACGATGCCGCAGAAGCGCAATCCCATTTCATGCGAGATGATCCTGGCGCTCTCGAAAACGGTGAGGGCGCAGTCCGGCCTGCTGCTGGATGCCATGGTGAGCGATCACGAGCGGGCGACGGGACCCTGGCACCTGGAATGGATCGCCCTGCCGGAAGCGTTCATCGCGTCGTCGGGGGCGCTGCACCAGGCGCGGTTCATGCTGGAAGGGTTGCTTGTCGAGACGGCCACCATGCGGCGCAATCTCGACATCACGGGCGGGTTGATCGTTGCCGAAGCGGTGATGATGGCGCTTGCGCCGCATACGGGACGAGGTGCAGCGCACGATCTCGTCTATGCCTGTTGCCGGCGGGCGCTGGAGCAGGGGACGCCCTTGCTGGTCCAGCTCAGGCAGGAAAAGGACATCACGAAGCACTTCGATGATGCCGCGCTGGAGCGTCTTGTCGATCCGGCAGGCTATGTCGGTGCTGCCGGCGACATGGTGGACCGGATGGTGCGGTAGGCACCGCCGTGTGTGCGGCTGCCACGACGGAAGGACGGGCTTGTGGTGCTGCCAGCGGATATATCTCCTGTTCGCTGGCAGTATCGCTACGAGGTGGCCGTCCGATCAGCCGAAGCGTCCGGTGATGTAGTCCTGCGTGCGTTTGTCGGATGGCTGCGTGAAGATCTTCTTTGTCTCGTCGAACTCGACAAGTTCACCAAGATACATGAACGCAGTGAAGTCCGACACGCGCGCGGCCTGCTGCATGTTGTGGGTGACGATCGAGATCGTGAAGTGCTGTTTGAGTTCGTCGATGAGCTCCTCGATCTTGGCCGACGAGATGGGATCGAGCGCGGAGGTTGGTTCATCGAGCAGGATGACTTCCGGACGAAGCGCCACTGTGCGAGCGATGCACAGGCGCTGCTGCTGGCCGCCCGAAAGGCTGAGACCGGAGGCCTGCAACTTGTCCTTCACTTCATCCCACAAGGCGCCCTGGCGCAGTGCAGCTTCGACACGCTCGTCGAGTGCACTCTTTGACAGCTTTTCGTGAAACCGCACACCAAAAGCGATGTTCTCGTAGATCGTCATCGGGAAGGGGGTCGGCTTCTGGAACACCATGCCGATGCGTGAGCGCAGGAGATTGACGTCCATGTTCGGAGCGAGAATGTTTCTCCCGTCGAGCATGACTTCACCCTCGGCCCGCTGGTTCGGGTAGAGGTTATACATGCGGTTGAGGACGCGCAGCAGTGTCGACTTTCCGCAACCAGATGGGCCGATAAAGGCGGTGACGTGCTGGTCATATAGCGGCATGGTAATGGACTTCAGCGCCCGGTCGGTCCCCTTGCCGTAATAGAAATCCAGGTTTCGAACGGAGATGCGCTCGCGGAGGCCTGATTCAACTTCTTTCTGCATAGGAAGGTCACTTTCGCGTTGAGGGGGTGCTCAGCCAGCGAGCGAATATGCTGAGGAGCAGCACAGCGCCTGTGATCAGCAGCGCTCCGGTCCAGGCCAGGCGCTGCCATTCATCGTAGGGGCTCAGTGCAAACTGGAATATGACGGACGGCAGGCTCGCCATGGGAGCATTGAGATTTGTGCTGAAGAACTGGTTGTTCAGCGCGGTGAACAGGAGTGGTGCCGTTTCGCCGGAAATGCGCGCAATTGCGAGCAGGATGCCAGTGATCATTCCGGCCTGGGCGGCCTTGTAGGTCACCTTGCGGATGACGACGTAACGCGGCAGCCCCATTGCAGCAGCCGCTTCGCGCATCTGGTCAGGCACCAGCAGGAGCATGTTCTCCGTCGTGCGGACCACGATCGGAACGACGAGTGTGGAGAGCGCCACCGCACCGGCAATGCCCGAGAAGTGGCCCATGGGACGCACCATCACTTCATAGATGAAAAGCCCCATGACGATGGACGGTGCGCTGAGGAGAATGTCATTGATGAAGCGCACGACCGACGACAGATATGAATGGCGGCCATATTCCGCCATGTAGGTGCCGGCAAGGATGCCGATGGGCGTGCCGATGAGTGTGCCGATTGCGGTCTGGATGAGTGAGCCGACAATGGCGTTGCGCAACCCGCCATCGCTGCCTGGTGGCGGTGTATCGGCGAGGAAGACGGTTGCCGACAGGTTTGATGCGCCTTTGTAGACCAGTGTTGACAGAATGATGGTCAGAACGGTCAGACCGAGGCCGGCTGCGGCCCAGCACATCACCATCGCAAATGTGCTCTTGCGGCGCCGGGCGTTGTATCTTGCTTGGTTGAATGACATGTCATGCTCCCGAGGCACGGTCGAGCCGTATCAGCATGAGACGGGCCAGCGCCAGGACGATGAATGTTATGACGAACAGGATCAATCCCAGAGCCACGAGCGCGGAGGGATACATTTCGCCGATGGCTTCGGTGAATTCGTTGGCGATGGTTGCCGAGATCGTGGTCCCCGGGGCGAGAATGGAAGCGGAGATGCGATGCGCATTGCCGATGACGAACGTGACAGCCATCGTTTCTCCGAGGGCGCGACCAAGGCCGAGCATCACGCCACCGAGCAGGCCGACCCTGGTGTAGGGAATGATGATCCTTCGGACAACTTCCCAGGTGGTGCAGCCGATACCGTAGGCCGACTCCTTGAGCATGGGAGGTACGGTCTCGAAGACATCGCGGCTCACAGCCGTGATGAACGGCAGGACCATGATGGCGAGGATCAGGCTCGCGGTCAGGATGCCGATGCCGTAGGGCGGGCCCGCGAACAGATCCGACAACAGGGGAACCCTTGATGTCACGTCAATCAGGGCCGGTTGGACCCACTGCTGCATGAATGGGGCAAAAATGAACAAACCCCAGATGCCGTAGATGATGCTTGGGATGCCTGCAAGCAGCTCGATTGCAATGCCGATCGGACGCCGCAATGGCATCGGGCAGAGTTCGGTAAGGAAGACGGAGATGCCGAGGCCGATCGGCACTGCAATCAACATGGCGATGACAGCCGTGACGATGGTGCCATAAACCGGTGCAAGTGCGCCGAATTGTTCTGTGACCGGGTTCCAGCTCACGGTGACAAGAAATCCAAATCCGAAAGTCGAGAGCGCTTCCCATCCGCCGATGATCAGCGAGATAAAGACGGCGCCCAGAACGACAAGGACGGTGATGGCGGCTGCAAGTGTCAGTGCGCCGAACATCTTGTCGCGTGAGCCGGATTTCAGTGATTGTCCGGAACCCTCAAGGCTGGGGGCGCCGGATCCGGATGGTGACGGGGATACAGCTGATAATGTCATCATGTCCTGCCAAGTGGACGAAATCTCGACGAAATCGGCTCTGGATGCGAGAATTAAAAGGGTGTCTTCGATGTCCCACCTTGCGTGCCTGGTAAACCGATAGACGCGGGAGCCCGGTGGGGGGCGCCCGCGTCTTTCGCAAAGGATCTACTGGACGGACTTGCCGTCCGATCCCTTGATTTCGCTCCACTTCGATTCGACCAGCTTGACGACGTTCTCTGGCATCGGAACATAATCAAGGTCGGAAGCCATCTTGCCGCCGTTCTCGTATGACCACTTGAAGAACTTCAAGGCCTCCTTGGCTGCCGTGGCGTCCTTGACCGTCTTTGGCATGAGAATAAATGTCGAGGCGGAGATCGGCCAGGAGGCATCGCCGGGCTGATCGGTGATGATCAGGAAGAAGCCCGGAGCCTTGGCCCAATCAGCATTGGCTGCCGCCGCCTGCACGGAGGCGCCGTCTGCCACGACCTTCTTGCCGGCCTTGTTCACCATCATGGTCTGCGTCAGGTTGTTCTGCTTGGCGTAGGCCGTTTCGACGTACCCGATGGAGTTCTTGGTCTGCTGGACGTTATTGGCGACGCCTTCGTTACCCTTGGCACCAATGCCGACCGGCCACTGCACGGACGTGGCCGAGCCGACCTTTTTCTTCCAGTCAGCGCTGACCTTCGAAAGGTAGTTGGTGAAGTTGAAGGTGGTGCCCGATCCGTCAGCGCGATGCACAACCGCGATCGCAGCGCCCGGCAGGTTTACGCCTGGGTTGAGCTTCTTCAGCGCGG
>JBKDZY010000801.1:0-2045 GCA_047971765.1 Hyphomicrobiaceae bacterium
AGGGCGGCACTTGTGCCGGGCCGCGGTTGCGGCCTGAGCCGTATTCCGCTTGACGCGAAAGCGCCTTGGAAAACCTGCGCTCACGGGCCGTAGCGGCCTGCGGCCGGGCCGCTCAGCGATCCACGGAGGCGTCGTCCACCAGCCACCGGACAAGAGCCCCGAAGGACATGCCGCCATGCTGGGCAAGTTCGGGAACGAGCGAGGTCGGCGTCATGCCCGGCTGGGTGTTGACCTCGAGGAAGACAAGATTGCCGGTTGCATCATCATAGCGAAAGTCCGAGCGGGACACGCCCCGGCATCCGAGCGCCTTGTGGGCGGCGACCGTATGGGCCTGGATGGCGGCCGTGACCTTGGTCGGCAGGTCAGCAGGCAGGATGTGCTTCGACCCGCCGGGAGCGTATTTGGCCTCGTAGTCGTAGAATTCCAGATGACCGGCGGCGACGATGTCGATGATTGCGGTCGCCTTGCCATCAATGGCCGCGCAGGTGAGTTCGCGGCCCGGTGCGTACTTCTCGACCATGATCAGGCCGTCACGTGCTGCAACCCGCCGGATGGCCTCGGGGGGGCGATTGGCTCCTTCCTTGACGATGACCACGCCGACACTCGAGCCTTCCGCCACCGGCTTTGCCACATAGGGCGGCGCCATGGCATGGGTGACGGCCGCGTCCTCGACGGGCACCAGCCGCGCATCGGCGACCGGGACGCCTTCGGCCGCGACAATGTTCTTGGTGACCTGCTTGTCCATGGCCAGAGACGATGCGAGCACGCCCGAATGCGTGTAGGGTATGCCCATCACCTCAAGCAGCCCCTGCACGCAGCCGTCTTCGCCCCAGCGTCCATGCAGGGCGTTGAAGCAGACGTCGGGGCGGACCCGCGCCAAGGTCGTGGCCAGATCACGATCGACATCGATACGGGTCACGCGGAACCCTTCCGCCTCGAGTGCCGCGGCACATTCCCTGCCCGACGACAGCGAGACCTCGCGCTCGGCGGACCATCCGCCCATGAGGACGGCGACGTGTCGAGTTGCGGCAGGTGTTGCCTTGTCCGTCATGGCGAGACTTCCATTGCCAGGTCTTCACCGGTTGCATGTCCTTCGAGAGGCCTGCCGACGCGGATGATTTCCCAATTGAGCGTGATGCCCTGGGTCGCACTGACCCGGGCGCGAATTGTTTCTCCCAGGCGCTCGATATCCTCGGCGGCAGCGTTCTGGTCGTTGATGAGGAAGTTGCAGTGCATCTCCGAGACCTTTGCGCCGCCGACGCGAAACCCGCGCAGGCCAGCGGCATCGACGAGCTTCCAGGCGCTGTGGCCGGGCGGGTTCTTGAAGGTCGAACCGCCGGTTCGTTCGCTGATGGGCTGGTTCCTGGCGCGATAGTCCGCAACCTCGTTCATGGCTGCGAGGATTTCAGCCGGATCGCCCGGCTCTCCGGCAAACGTCGCCTCGGTGAAGATCCAGTCGGCAGGGATGGCGCAATGACGGTAGGTGAAGCCCATATCCGCATTCGAAAGCACGTGCACAGTGCCGGAGCGGTCAACGGCACGGGCTTCGACCAGGCAGTCCTTGGTTTCACGGCCATGGGCACCGGCATTCATGCGCAGGGCGCCGCCGATGGAACCTGGAATACCGCGATAGAAGGCAAGTCCCGATATGCCGGCGTCCGCTGCGGCTCGCGCAACCTTGACGTCCGGCACGGCGGTGCCGACCTTCAGCCGGTGGCCAGGAAGGCTCTCGACGTTGCCGAAGCCGCGGCCGAGGCGGATGACGACACCGGGCAGGCCGCCATCGCGCACCAGCAGGTTGGAGCCCAGCCCCAGCGTGAAAACCGGGATGTCGGCCGGGATCTTCGCCAGGGCATAGGCGAGGTCGGCTTCATCCGCAGGCGTGAACAACACCTCGGCTGGCCCGCCGACGCGGAACCATGTGATGTCTGCCAGCCCGGCGCCACTGGCGAGGCGTCCCCGGAGGTCAGGCAGGCCTGCGCGCAATTCCGCCTCGAGACCGGACATCAGCCCCGCCCTCCGGCAACGCGCGGGCCGGTCTTGGC
>JBKDZY010000802.1:0-42314 GCA_047971765.1 Hyphomicrobiaceae bacterium
CCCCCCTCGCGCCGCAGCTCCTTCGCCAGCATCGTGGCCGAGCCGAGCTCGACGCACCGCTCAAAGATCCGGCGCACCGAGGCGGCCTCAGCCTCGTTGATCACCAGCTTGCGGTCCTGCACATCGTAGCCCGCGTCCCGAGCGCGCGCCTGCGTCCGCCACGACGCCGGATCGCAAGGCGCATCGGGCGGTTTTCCGCACACGATGCGCCGGGTCGCACGCTCAGATGCTGATCTCGTCGAGATCCTTTCCGGCGTGCTCGGGGCTCCAGACCCACACCACGAGGGCCTGTAACAGCATGGCCACCGGAATGAGCAGGAACGCGAGCGTGAACGAGCCGGTCGCCTGGTGGATCCAGACCGACACGAACGGCCACAGCAGGTAGCCAACGAACAAGGCCACCCCCCATGAGAAGCCATTGCCGACGCCACGAATGCGTGTCGGATACATTTCGGCCGTGTAGGCGGTGGCCGGCCCCCAGATGCCGAGGAAGCCCAGGCTCCACAGCAGGCCCCAGATCCACAGCCACATCCTGTCCGTCGTCACGCACCACAAGGTGATGAAGAACGCGCCCTGCAGCAGCGCGATGACGAAGCCGGGCCTGCGTCCGAACCTGTCGATCAACCACCCCGCGATGACGATTCCGACGACACCGGCGAGTCCCCATGCTGCATAGAAGCTGGAGTACTCGGCCGTCGACCAGCCGTGCGTTTCCTTCAGATAGAGCGGCATCCAATAGCCGACGGTCGAGAACGCGATCAGGTTCATGGTCGCAACGAACGTCGCCAGGAATGTCGATTGGCGCGTATCGGGCAGGAAGAGTTGCCGGATGCCGACCTTGTTGGCCTTGCCGATCCAGGCTGCATCGTCCGGGCTCAACGGCTGCCCCTGCGCCTGCTGCTCCTTGATCCGGTTCTTGCGGTCCATGGTCCGCACCCAGTATGGCGATTCCGGACACTTGAGGCGGACATAGATTGCGAGGAGCGCCACCGCGCCCGGCACCAGGAACGCGCCTCGCCACCCCCAGTTCGCTGCGATATAGGCGGTGATGCCGCCAGCCAGTGCTGCGCCGAGCCCCCAGGACGAGCGATTGATACTCAGCACCCGCCCGCGCAACCGCGCGGGCCACGTCTCCGCGACCAGCATCGACCCGATCGCCCATTCTCCGGCAAGCGCGAAGCGACACAGCGCGTAGGCCGCGATGAAGGCCACATATGTGGGCGCCAGGGCGACCAGGGGCATCGAGAGCGAAAAGAGACCGATGTTGATGGCCAGCAGGTTCCGGCGGCCGTACCTGTCAGCCAGCCACGGCCACAGATAGGTGCCGACGATGCCGCCAATCATGGCGAGCTGCACGCCCGTGCGCCAATCACTGATGCCCAACTTGAAGTCGGCAATCACGAGCGGAGCGACGAGCGCAAACATCGCGCCGTCCATGCCGTCGAACCCCCACCCCATGAAATTGGCCGATGCGATGTGCCAGTGCGTGGGCGTGAGCCGTTCTGTGACCGTCGCGTTCCGATAGGCCTCGGATTGCATATGGCGCTCTTCGATCGGCCCTGCGGCCTCGGCGCCAGCACGGTCGGACTCCACCGACGATAAGGTAGCCATTCAATATTTCCTTCCCGAATAGACTGCTCGTTTCAATGTCCGCGTCTGCGCGCAGATAAGCCAAGCCTTGCACGGGAAGATGGGGGCGTCAGTACGTTTTTCAGCCATCAGATCATCAGATCATCAGATCATCAGATGTCAAAACAAATGATGCGCACCCGCAACCAAACCGTCGATACGACCGCTCTCGGAACCGGGGTCTGCCCGACGCGGCCGCTCGCCGGCTTTCCCGGTGAGGGCAGCATTGCAAACCGATGGCAGCCTTGCGAAATTGCACGGAACGGACGCTATCGAGCGGAGGCCCAATGCGGCTATTGGTTCCACTTCAGGCTTTGACGGTCGCCATGCTGGCGACGGTCCTCCCGCTGCAACCGGCAACGGCGGCAACCTTTTCAGCCAGCTTTGTCGAAGCCTTCATCTCGGCCTGCACGCCCGAGCGCACCAGCTTCTCGAAGACCGTGGCTCATGCGCGATCACTCGGATGGTCCGAAGTTGAAACGGCCAGCAACGCCGAGTTGGCGGCCATGATCAAGCGGTCGGAGAAGGGTATCGCGGAAGGCAGGGCCGAGGGTTACCTCAGCGGTTACGAGATGACCGTGCTGAGCCGCGTCACCGCAGGCCGCCCCTTGCACCTCATCGTGTCGCTTACCCGGTCCAAATACTTGGACATGGTGGGCTGCTATCTCTACGATTTCGAAGCGACCGCGCCGCTGGACAGGGCAGAGGTGACGCGCGCGCTCGGGATAGAGCCCGCCAACAAGATGGACACACCCGAGCTTGTCTCGGCCGTCTGGGGACCATCACCACGCTACAGCCGCACGTTCGACACCTATCTCTCGTTTGTGCCACCCGGCAGTCCGCACGCCGCCAAGACAGGTTTCGACGGAGCGGTGTTGAAGTTCACCGTCTCGGCAGCAAAAGAACCGGCTGACAAATAGCGGCCGATTGGCGGTCGTTGCCGAAGGGTGCGGCACGCGCGCTTCACCGGCGCTCCCAGACGCACCCCTTGGCGGGATTTCCTATCGCTCCAGGAGCGATCTCAAGCGAGAGGTTCGGGCGCGTCCGCCATTGCAATTGAAGCGGACGCGCTCCTGCATCTACTTGTCGAGCCAGATGCCTTCCATCCGCCAATCGTTATAGATGCTGTTGACGTGGAGCTGCACACCCTTGACGTAGGGATGCCAGCATGTCGCCGCCACACCGTGGAAGATGATCGGCCGGGCCACATCCCTGATCAGGATCTTCTCGATCTGGTCCACGATCACCTTGCGCCTGGTGGCATCGCCTTCCATCGACTGCTTGTCGAACAGCTTCTCGAGTTCGGGGTTGCAGTACTTCGTGTAATTGCGCTGCGAGCCGCACTTGTAGTTCTCGTAGTAGTTCACGTCCGGGTCATCGACCCCGACTCCGGTCAGGTTCAAGCCGATGGCGTAGTCCTTGCGCGCCACCTTGGCATGCCAGATGGAGGTGTCGACCACGTCGAGTTCACCGGCGATATGGATCTTCTTCAACTGGTCGATCAGGATCACGGCCGGGTCGCGGTAGACCGCAATATTGCGGGTCGAGATCTTCACCTTGAGCGGGTTCGTTTGTGAGTATCCAAGGCCTTCCATGATCTTGCGCGCCTTGGCCCGATTGCCCTCAATGTCGGGGCCGTAGCCCGGCTGGTCCTTGAGTTCGGCAGCACCAAGCCCCCACCTGCCATCAGGCGGCGGCATCATGGCGCCGCCGATCTGCGCCTTGCCCTCCGTCAGGATGTCAATGAAGGATTGCCGGTCGAGCGCCAACGCCATTGCCTCACGGATCTTGGCGTCATTGAAGGGCGCTTCATCACGATTGACGATCAGGTTCGTCGAAACGCCCGTGGACGTCATGTCGCAAACGGCATCGGGGGCACGGTTCTTGACATCCTTCATCAACGGAACGGTCACGTCCGTGGGGAACGTTATGTCGAAGTCGCCGTTCGAGAAGGCCAGGATGCGTGTCGATCTGTTGGTGACAACGCGCCACTCGTGCCCGTCGAGATAGGGCAGGCCCTTTTTCCAGTAGTCCTTGTTCTTCGTGAACTTGATGTACTCGTTGCGCTTGAACTCGACGAACTTGAACGGACCGGTACCGATGGGGTTGGTGCGCATGACCTGGGCCGACACATGGCAGGGGTACATGGGCGTGAAACCGGCAGCCAGCAACATCAGGAACGCGGGCTGCGGTCTACCGAGAGTGAAGGTGACCTCGGTGTCCCCGTTGATCTTCACCTCCTTCAGATTGTGATACCAGATCGCCCGCGGGTTCTTTCGCAGCCGGTCCTTCGATTTGCCCTGGAGAAGGTCGAACGTGCATTTGACGTCCTTGGCCGTGAACGGCTTGCCGTCATGCCACTTGACGCCGGTGCGCAGCTTGAACGTGAGTTTCGTCCTGCTATCGTCCCACGCCCACTCGGTGGCGAGTTCGGGAACAATCGTATCCATGCCCTCGATGCGCTTGGCCTGATCGAACATGACAAGATTGTTGAACACGCTCATGTACGGGTTCGTGGTCGAATTTGTCGCCTCCTCATGGATCGAGCCCGACGGCGGATTGCCACGGTGATAGAAATTCAGGATGCCACCACTCTTCTGGGCAAACGCCGGAGCGGCGACACCAGCCAAGGCAACCGAAACGGCAAAAATGCCGGCAGCAGTTGTTCGCATCTGCTTCTCCCTTCCTTCGTTTCTGTTTCTTTTTTTCCAGGACCCGGCGCGCCAGGCCCCACCCGTTCCGGTCTTTTTGCCGGCTGACGTTTCCTCGTTAAAAATTGAGGCTATCTGTCGCAGAACCCGAGATCAACCCGCAATGCCGACCCGGGGCCGACTGCCTCGCAGGCCCATTCTTCATCGGTCACGGGGCACGAGTCCTTGTGCCTTGAGAGTGGTTTGCGAGCTGCCACTGCCGTCATGAGCGAACTCATTCGACGGACGGCGCATTGCCGGGTATCCCTTGCGCGGTCTGCATCACATCACTTCGAGGGGGATACCCCATGGATACAACGGAACTTGTGAAGGTCTTCGGCGCCTTCTTTGCGATCATGAACCCGTTCGTGAACCTGCCGATGTTCCTAGCGCTCACTTCCGGCTTCAGTGTCGGCGAGCAGCGCATCCTTGCCGCCAAGATCACGATCTATTCGGCAGTCATGTGCCTCGTCATCCTCATCGCGGGGCAGAAGATCATCGGCTTCTTCGGCATCACCGTCGACCAGTTCCGGATCGCGGGCGGCGTGGTGCTCGCGCATATCTCCTGGTCGATGCTCAGCGGCGGACAGATCACCTCGCATCAAGGGACCCAGCGCGAGCAGGTGAGCATGCAGGAGCTGGAGAGCATGGCCTTCTATCCGATCACATTCCCGATGATCGTGGGCCCGGGCACAATTGCAACGATCATCATTTTCACCGGACAGACCTCGTCCTGGTCCGGCCTCATGATGGTCGCCGGTGTGCTTGCCGTCATTCTGGTCATGCTGTTTGTCGTGCTGTTCTTCTCCTCGAGCATCGGCAAGCTCCTGAGCGACACCATGCGCGTGATCACGACCCGGCTGATGGGCATGATCCTGCTCGCGATCTCGGTTTCGATGATCGTTGCCGGCCTCAAGGTTGTACTGCCTGGGCTTGCTTGAACCAGCGCTCGGTTCAATCGACGTGGCCAGCGCCAATCGCACGCCAGTCCAACGGTCCTGGCGTTGGCCGCTGCCGTCGTGGTGAGACTGCCACGGAGACGCCCGACCGGACCTGTGCGTGGTCACTGGCCTATTTCCAGTTCGCCACCAGACCGGTTATCCTGTGCCTGCTGCGTCGCGCCGGGCAACGGGTCATGCGCCGCTGGTCCCGAACCGACTTTGCATGTCTCCCGGGAAGAACAGGAATCACGGCTGTGAGCAATCAGGACCCAATTGTCGTCATAGGCGCTGGCCAGTGCGGCTTGAAAGCCGTGGAGACACTGCGGCAAGCGGGATACGATGGCGCGTTGCAGCTTGTCGGAGAGGAGCCACACGCACCCTACCAGCGGCCGCCACTCTCAAAAGCGTTCCTGAAGGGCGCGATGAGCGAAGACCGACTGCAACTGACGCACAGCGATTTCTTTTCCGACCAGAATATCGAGACCTGCTTCGGGTCGAAAGTTGTCCGCCTGGACACCGGAGCCCACATTGCCGAGCTGGATGACGGCCATTCGCTGCGCTATTCGAAAGCGCTGGTGGCGACCGGATCGCGCCCACGCCCACTTCCTCTACCGGGCAGTGATCTGTCAGGCGTCCACACGCTGCGTACCTTGAACGACACCAAGTATCTCGCCGAGACACGCTCGGGCAAGACCTCCATTGCCATCATCGGCGGGGGCTACATCGGACTGGAGGTTGCCGCCTCCATGCGCGTTCTCGGACACGAGGTGACCGTGATCGAAGGCGCGCAGCGTGTGCTTGAGCGCGTGGTCTGTCCCCAGGTATCGCAATTCTTCGAGGACCTTCATGCGCGCAACGGCGTCGCAATCCGAAAAGGCATTCTGCCGACGGCCCTGACAGGCGACGGCCATGTCACGGCGGTCGAACTTGCGGACGGCCAGAGCATCGCCTGCAATGTCGTCCTGATCGCGATCGGCGGTGTGCCCAACGTCGATCTGGCCGCGTCCGCGGGCCTGCCGGTCGATGGCGGCATCCACGTCGATGAGGCCTGCAGGACCTCGGCGCCGGACGTTTTTGCCGCTGGCGATTGTGCATTCTTCCCGTCCAGGCGATATGGCCGCCATATCCGGCTGGAAAGCGTCCAGAACGCCATCGACCAAGGCAAGGCCGCTGCCCGCTCCATGCTTGGCGAGGTGGTCAGCTACGACCCCGTGCCGTGGTTCTGGTCGGACCAGTTCGACGCCAAACTGCAGATCGCCGGTCTTTCGCAAGGCTTCGACCGCGTCGAGACCTGCAAGGGCCCGCGGGATGAGAGCTTTTCGGTCACCTATTTCAGCCAGGGGCGCATGATCTGCGTCGATGCCGTGAATTTCCCGCGCGCCCACATGCTTGCGCGCCGCCAGCTCGCGGGCGACTGACCCCTCGCCTGCGCCCTTCTTCGGATTCACCCGTGGGTCTCGGATCGTTCCAGGAGGTTCGCGATGGCGGCGGCAAGGTCCTTCAGCTCGAACGGCTTTTTCATGTAGGTCATTCGGGCCGGGTCCCATTTCTGGAAATCGACTTTCGAGAATCCCGTTGCGACGATGATGCTGCAGTCCGGACGGACCTCATGGATCCTCTCGGCAATCTCAGGCCCCGACAATCCGGGCAGGTTCATGTCCAGGACAACGAGGTCTATCTCACCCTTGAAGCGCCTGAACAGCGACACCGCCTCGGAGTCCGTCGATGCCGCAAGCGTTCGATATCCAAGCGCCGAGAGGTAGCCGGTCATGATTTCCAGGAAGTCCTTTTCATCATCGACAACCAGTATCCTCCGGTCAGACACGGCACTGTCCTGCCCTGTCACTGAGGCATAATTCGGCAGCGGCTGCTCCGTAAGTGGCAGGTGGATCGTGAAGGTCGATCCCTTGCCCGGTTCACTCTCGACCTCGATGTCTCCGGAATGGGTGGCGACCGTGCTCTGGATCACGCTCAAGCCGAGCCCCGATCCGCCCTGCTCCGACCTCTTCGTGAAGAACGGCTCGAAGATCTGCTTCATGTCCTCGTGGGCAATTCCGTGTCCGTCATCGGTCCAGACGACCTTCACGAAGCCGTTTGCCGTGCCCGCCGCTCCGGCCAGCGGTCTACTCGCCAGCAGCGTAACGCCAACCCGGCCCGGCCCGTCGATGGCCTGGATCGAATTCAGTCCCAGGTTGATGAAAAGCCCTTCGAGCGCCGACGCGTCACCCAGGACTCTCCGGCGGGACTGATCGAGTTCGCACTCGATATCAATCAGGATATTCCTGTCGCTGGTGCGGCGCAGCACCTCAACGGCGTTCTCGACAATCTTCAGGAGATCCACCGGCGCGAGGGATATTTCCGACTTCCGCGCCAGGGCGAGCAGGCGGTTGGTCAACGCACTGGACCGCTTCACAGCCTGGTCGACAATCTCGATGTAGCGCGCGCTCATCGTGTGATCGTCGCGCGCCAACGCCGACTTTATCATCTCGAAGGCGCCAGAGATGATGGCGAGCGCATTGTTGAATTCATGAGCCATGCCGCCGGACAGCATCCCGATGGCACGCAGCTTGTCGCTTCGCCTCAGGTTTTCCTTCAGGGCATTCTCTTCCGTGATATCGCGGAAAACGAAAACCACGCCATCGACAATGTCCTCTCTGCAGTGGATGGGGGCAGCCGCATACGAGATGGTCCGCAACTCACCGCTGCTGTTGCGCAAACTCGTGCCGTCGGGGCATTCGTCCACCTGACCTGTTCTCAGCACTTCCTCGGCGGGATTGGTGACCTCACCTCCATCGGCCGACCGGACCAGCCTGAGGACCTCGCCGATCGGGTGCCCCTGCAATCGCGCGAGTTGATGGCCGAGGATCTTTTCCGCGGCGGGATTGAGTGTCTCCAGCCGGCCTTGTGCATCGGTCACGACAACGCCGTCACCGATAGAGCGGAGTGTCACCCGGGATCGTTTCTCGGCTGCCGCGATCTGCTCCTGGCGCAGAGCCGCAAGCTTGATTTTGGGGCGCAGCAAGGCGAACCAGGAGCTCCATATCGTGATCTGCAGGATCGCAAGAATAAAGAAGATCGCGGGCAGGCGGTTGTCCATCATGCCCTTGAGGAGCCTGTCCAGCGCCTTGTGCTTTTCCCTCAGGGGATCCAGTGCCGCGCCGGAGGCCAGCAGAATTGCATCGACCGGCTCCATGCTCGAATAGCGTGCGGCGAGCAGGTTCGACGACGTCACCGACAGCCGATCCAGGTAGTTCCGAACGGAGGGCTTTATGTCCTCGTTCGCGATGCGCGCCAGCCGCTGCCTGTAGCCGATCGAATACCATTGGGCCTTCAAGGCCTCGAGCAACCGGTGCTCGCGCTCGTCCAGCAGGTGGCTCTCGGCGATCAGCGCCTTCAGCCTGGCATTGAGCACCCTGTGCACATGGACCGGCACCTCCCCTTTTTCCGAAAAGCTGGAAAGGTTGAGCGACATCACGGAAATCTGCCGCCAGATATCCCTGTTCTTCTTGACGACATTGCCAAGCTCGTGAACGCCGCGCTCGAAGCGGAAGGCGAGCAGAAGATAGATGGTTCCCAGGGTTACAAGTACGGTAATGCTGCAATATGCAATGAATCCGGCTCGATATGTTCGATCATTGCGCACGCTGATGGATCCATGCCTCACGAACCACGATCGACTTCAGTTCGTTGAACATCAACAGGGCATACCGTTTCGGATCGGGATCCGGATCTCGCCAGAACTGCTGGGCAATGCTTGACACTGAATTCAACTGCAACCGCCAGCGTTCCGAATTCAGAAGCAGTTTCGGCTTCTCGTTCCAATTGCGTATCGACTGTGCTGAGCACTTGTCCGGCGGTTGACCGTGGTCCGTCCTGATGACCGGAATGCCCCCTTTTCTTGCCGCGAAATTTCGAAGAAACGTCCTGCTGCTCAATGCGCGAATACCAATATCCTGTCCCCGCCGCCTGCCAGGGTCCGGAAGAACGGGGAAAGCCAGCACGTCGAATGACCAGCTGACAAAATTCCCGCCGGGCGCAAGGCCGCAAGCCGCGGTGCTGTTTCCTGTCAGCGCAGGAGCAGCGAAATCACCGGTTATAGTCAAGGCGGCGGTCCCATCATTGACTTTGGACAAGACCCGCTTCCAGGCCAGATCATGGTTGTCGGCGTTCGTGAATTTCCTGAGGGCGAGAAGGATCTTGAACGACCGCGTCAACTGGGCAATCTCCTCGGCATGGCTCTTGCGGCCGAGCAGGAGATCCAGGAACGCCTCCTTCGACAGGCCGTCACTCAGAATTGATGAAAACACGAAGCGCAACTGCCAGCGCTGATCGGACATGGCAAGCGGATCATAGCCGGCAGTCTTGATGCGCCCTGCCACATCGAGAAACTCGTCCCACGATTTCGGAAAGGGAATGCCGAGCCGCCCCAGGATGCCGTTGTTGACGACGGCAATATTCTGCATGTGAATGACCACGGGAATCGCGGTGTAGGCGTTGTCGTGTGATATCTGCTCAAGGATTTCCGGCCGCAGGATCTCCTTGAATTTGTCGAACGTCGCGCCCGGCTCGATTGGCCGGATGATCGTGCTGCCGACCATGGATTTCAGTTCGGTGCCACCGATCCAGAAAACCGCATCGGGTGGCACCTGCAGGGCGAGACGATTGGCGAATGTCGTCCGTATCCCATAGAAATTTCCGGGAACGCGATGCTCGTACCATTTGTCTCCAGCGGCCTCGACGGTTTCCCTGATGTAGTCGAGTGCGGGTGCCTCGATATCCGTGTTCCACAAATGCATCAATTCGAACGTCGGTGCCGCATCCCCCTCGCGGCTCGCTGGTGCGTCCGTCAAGATCGCGATGAAGACTGCGACAAGCCCAATCAGCAGAGATGCGCTCCTCAAGAGAAACCTCCAGCACTGCTTGCCATGGACACAGTCGAAACCGTCCTGAGGTGAGAATAAAGGACGCTGACGGGGGAACGCCATAGCAGACTTCGGCGAAATACTGCCTATCCGCCAACCAAGCTGTTGTGCGTGCGCATTGCACATCTTTCCGAGATCATTCCTGACGGAACGCTGATACTCGCGGGGGGGCACGAGGGTTCCCAACCGTGCCTGGTGGGCGCGTGGGTGGACGCCCGCATGAACCCGTGCCATGCTGCCGGCAACGCGCCCGATTGCGGGGTGCTTTCACCTGTCCAGAACGGAACGACTGCTGAACCCATGTTGACGACCTCGGGCTGCCGTGCGCAGCCCACCGTGCGCTGCAAGCTCGCCAGGCGACGCTTGTCCGGAAGGTTTCTGGCCTTCTGGTGCGCTTTATGGGTCGTCGGGTCCGGGCATGTCATGGCAGAGCCACTGGCAAGCTGGGCCGGGCCTGTTCCGCCGCTGTCACTCGCGACAATCGATCAAGGCCGCATTTCCATCACGTCTCGGCGGGACGATGTCGTGATCGTCCACTTCTTCGCGACCTGGTGCGAGGCATGCCGGCCGGAGCTCGGGGCGCTTGAGCGTCTGCGGTCCACGCACAAGCCGCGCGTGGCAATCGTCGCCATAAGCGTCAACGAGCCCGCCAGCCGGGTCCGGCGCTATTTCGAGAAATTTCCCGTCGGCTTCCCCATCGCGCTCGATGCCGACAGCTCTGCAGCGCGGCGCTGGGGTGTCTTCGCGCTTCCGTCATCGTTCGTGCTCGACGGCTCGGGCGCGCCGCTGCTCAAGGCCGCGGGAGAAGTCGACTGGGACGGTGCCGGTGTTCGCGCGCTGCTGACCGGCCCGCCTCGGCGGCGCGGAGCATCCACCCCGAACACCATCGAAAACACGCCCACCTCGTTGCACAAAAGGACAACACCATGATCGTGGATCGCCGCCAGCTCCTGCTGGGTGGAACAGCACTTGCCTTGGCCCCTTCTCTTGCCCTGCCAGCCCGCGCGGCGGCAGAATTCACCCCCACGCCAGGGCCCTGGCGCTCGTTCGAGATCACGACCAAAATCTCGCTTGCTGCTGGGTCACAGGATGCCCAGGCCTGGATTCCCATTCCGGCGTTCACCGCGCAAGACTGGATGCGTCCCGGTGAAACGAGCTGGACGCTCGCGGCTGGCGACGCAGCCATCGCCACCGACCCGGCCTCCGGGGCGCGCATGGTCCATGTGCGATGGCCGAATGGCGCAGCCACCGACATCACCGTGGTAAGCCAATTTTCGACGCGCGACCGGGCCGTCGGTCTGCATCCGTCGGGCGTGCCCCCCCTCGATCCCGAACAGCGCAAACGCTTCACGGCAGCGACGGGACAGTTCAACTTCGACGGCATCGTCAAGACAACCTCGGACTCGATCGTGGCTGGCGCTTCCGGCGATGTCGACAAGGCCCGGCGGATCTATGAGTGGATCGTGGACAACACCTTCCGGGATCCCAAGACACGCGGCTGCGGGCTGGGTGACGTCGAATCGATGCTGAAGACAGGCAACCTCGGCGGCAAGTGTGCGGACCTCAATGCGCTCTATGTCGGCCTCGCACGGGCGGCAGGGCTTCCGGCACGGGATGTCTACGGGATAAGGGTTGCGCCGTCGGCCTTCGGCTACAAGAGCCTCGGCGCCAGCAGTCCGACCATTACCAAGGCCCAGCATTGCCGCGCGGAAGTGTTCCTCGATGGCATCGGCTGGCTGCCGGTCGATCCGGCAGATGTGCGCAAGGTCGTGCTCGAAGAGCCGCCCGGCCATCTCAAGCTCGACGATCCGAAGGTGCTGACCGCGCGCAAGGCCCTGTTCGGGTCGTGGGAAACCAACTGGCTGGCCTACAACGATGCCAACGACGTGAGACTGCCCGGTTCCTCGGGCCCGATGCTGCACTTCCTCATGTACCCGCAGGCGGAAACGATCTCGGGCCGTCTCGATCCGCTTGATCCGGGTGACTTCAAATACACCATCACGGCGCGCCAACTGCCTGCGTGAGGCGCCCTCGCGTGACGAGCGACGGCAGGCGCTACGGGCGGCCGGCGGGCAAGCCAATCGGTCTGCTCGCCGGTCTCCGGGTCGGTCAGACCTTCAAGGCCTCGTGCCTGGGGTTCGGCGGCAGTTCGACACCGTTCACAGTCATGGCCAGCATGGCGTAATAGCCGATACATGTGGTCAACTGGACGTACTGCTCGGCGCCCAGGCGTTTCATGACCGCCTGGGCCGTCGCGTCCTCGACCCGGTTGTTGCGCAACAGTTGGCGCGTGAAATCTATGATCTGCAGGTCCTCGGGCGGGATGCCGTCGGAACGATCGTCCCGGATTGCATCGATGGTCGACCGCGGAACATTCCGTTCCTCGCCGATCACCCCCTGGATGCCCCACACGTACTGGGCCTGGAAATGACGCCCGACAACCAGCGCGGCAAGTGTGCGGATGCGCAGGTCCAGCGGCCCCTCCCAGCGCACCAGGGTGCCCAGATGCGCCACACGTTCGGCCCACTCCGGGGCATGCATCCACACGGAAAAAGGACCTTCAAGCGATTTGCGCCGATCGACGATCTTTTCTGCGATGCGGCGGGCATCGCCGCTAAGCTCATCCGGAGATTTCAGAATGGGTACGCGGGCCATGTTCAATCCTTAGCTACGGGTTCGCTTCAGAAGCGGGTTGACGTAGCGTGACGGTAAACGCAAGTCGCGCCCCGGCGCCAGCCTTGCCTGGACGAAAGGCACACGAACACTCCGGCATAGCCCGATCTGGTCCGCGATCTGACGACAACGGGACCTCCAGTGTGGGAAAGAGCCCGAAACGGACTGCAATCCGGGGCCTCTCGGTCCTGGCGCCTTCTGCGGCTTTTGACCCTGGCCTCCATAGGCACTCAAGGTTGCGACAGCAGGTGTAGCCCAAGTCATGGCGCCCAGGTATGCTGATCCCAGTCACCGGTCGTCCGGCACCCCTTCCAACCCTCGCACTTGATGAACTGGAACCCAGCATGAACGTCATTCCGAATTCCATCGAAGCTCGCGACATGGCCTATCATATGCATCCGAACGTGGACCACCGTCGCCAAGAGACGAGTGGCTCCCTGGTGATGCAGCGCGGGGAAGGCGTCTATGTCTTCGACACCACGGGGAAACGCTACATCGAGGGCATGGCCGGCCTCTGGTCGGTCGGCCTGGGGTTCGGCGAGAAGCGGCTGGTCGAGGCCGCCAGGGCGCAGTTGGAAATCCTGCCCTACTACCATACGTTCTCCTACAAATCGCATACCCCCTGCATCGAACTCGCCGAGAAGCTGATCCAGCTGGCGCCGGTGCCGATGTCGAAGGTGCACTTCACGTCCTCGGGATCGGAAGCCAACGATCTCGTTGTGAAGATGACGTGGTACCGCTCGAACGCGCTCGGACTTCCCCAGAAGAAGAAGTTCATCGGGCGCGTCAAAGGCTATCATGGGGTGACCATTGCGGCCGGCTCGCTCACCGGTATCCCACGCAATCATCAGAGCTTCGACCTGCCGCTGCCGCAGATGAAGCACACGAGCTGCCCGGATTTCGCACGCGAGGGCAAACCCGGTGAGTCGGAAAGCGATTTCGTCGCCCGCATGGCCTCCGACCTCGAAGCCCTGATCGAGCAGGAAGGGGCTGATACGATCGCCGCCTTCATTGGCGAGCCCGTGATGGGCGCGGGCGGCGTGATCGTGCCACCCGAGGGCTACTGGGCCGCGATCCAGGCCGTGCTCAAGAAACACGACATCCTGCTGGTTGCCGACGAGGTCATCTGCGGTTTCGGGCGCACCGGTAACCTGTTCGGCTGCCAGACCTACGGGATCAAGCCGGACGTGATGGTCGTCTCGAAGCAGATCACGTCGTCATACATGCCGCTCTCGGCGATCCTGGTGAACGACCGCTTCTACGAGCCGATCGCGGACGAGTCGCACAAGATCGGCGTGTTTGCCCATGGCTACACCGCGTCCGGTCATCCCGTGGCGACCGCCGTGGGCCTCGAGAACCTCAAGATCATCGAGGAGCGCGATGTGGTGGGCAATGCCCGCCGCCGCAGCCCAAGGTTCCTTGCCGGGCTTGCCGAGCTGGCCAAGCACAAGATGGCTATCGGATGGCGCGGTGTCGGCCTCATCGGTGCGATCGAACTCAAGCCGCGGGCGAAAGTCGGCCAAGTCGGCGACGTTGCCTGTGGGCTCGCGCTCGAGGAAGGCGTTGTCGTCCGCAACGTGGGTGACGCGCTGTGCTTCTGCCCGCCAATGATCATCACCGATGACGAAGTCGATGCCATGTTCGCATCCGTCAAGCGGGCGCTCGACCGCCTCGCCGAAATGCCGCCAGAAGCGTGAGCGACGGCTGGTGCATGGCCGTTTGAGGCCGTCCAGGATGACGTGCACGCCTTGCACGTCCCCACCACACAAACCGGCAGGGCCCGCTTGATAGCGCGGGCCCTGCCGTTCTTCATCTCCGGCCCGCCTTCAGCCGACCACCTTCACGCGCGCCATCGAACCTTCGAAGCCCTCGGCATTCGTGGTGTGATCAGCAATGCGTTTCCTGGAAACCGTCTGCCATGCCGCCATGGCCAGCGGGAAATGCGGGACATCGTGCATGACCTGCCGCTGGATGTCGTGCCACAGCTTGACTCGCCTGGCCTGATCGAGCGACACGGCCGACTCTTCGAGCCACGCATCAACTTTCGGATTGGCGTAGCCTGTTCCGTTGGAGAAGGCGACGCCCTTGATGTCATTCTTGGACCACAGCAGCCTCTGCACACCAACCTGGGGATCGAACAGGTTCGAGATCGAGGCCAGATGAAGCTGGTAGTCCTGCTGGCGGTAGACGCGATTGATGAGTGTTCCCATGTCCTGGCCGCGCAGCTCGATCTTGATTCCCGCACGTCCCAGGGCGGCGCGCAGGAACTCTCCCACAAGGCGCTGGTCTTCGCCGACGTAGTCCATTGTCAAGGTGATGCCTGAGGGGTGGCCGGCCTCCTTGAGTTTGGCCTTGGCCGCCTTGATATCGTAGGGGTAGGGCGTTGGCTCGTTCAGGTGGAAGGCCTTGTGGTGCGGCACGACCGGTGTCGCCGACGGTGTCGCGTAGCTGAAGAAGACGACCTTGTTCAACAGCTCGCGATTGATGCAGTGCGCGATGGCCTGGCGAAGCGCCAGATTGTTGAGTGGTGCGACCCTCGTATTCGCCTCGACAATGATGATATTGGGCGGGTCGTATTCGTAGCCCTTCTTCGTGAACTCGATCTTCGGGATCTTCTTCAACCGGTCGATGTCCCGGAACGGGATCGGCGTGCGATAGCCAATGTCCGCGCCGCCCGTCTCGAAGGCGATTGTCCGTGCCGACGGATCGAGAATGAAGCGGGCGACCAGCGTGTCGACGAGCGGCAGTTTCGGGTTCCAGTAGTTCGGGTTCTTTTTCCAGATGACGTGACTGCCGCGCACCCATTCCTTGAAGACGTAGGGCCCTGTGCCAACCGGGGCGGTATTGTTGGGATGCTTGAGAGGGTTTTCCCCCTCCTTGTAGAGATGGGACGGCACGACGGGGCTCTCCATCGAGGACATGGCCTTCAGGAGAAATGGCGTCGGCTTGGTCAAGTGCAGAACAACGGTGTGGTCGTCGGGCAGCTCGATACTGGAAATCTGCGAGAACGTGGTCCGATTGCGCGAATGGTACTTCTTCGCGGTTTCAATGGAGAACTTGACATCCCTTGACGTGAAGTCCTTGCCATCGTGCCACTTGACGCCCCTGCGAAGCTTGAACGTATAGGTCAGGCCGTCGCCTGCCACATTCCACTCCGTCGCCAAGAGGGGTTGGGGGTTCAGGTCATAGTCGAATTCGAAAAGCCCCTCGGAGACCTTTGCCGACCAGATCAGGCTGGCCGTGTTCACGAACGACAGCAACGCGGGGGCTTCCGTTGCCCCCATCATCGTCACCACCTGCTCGTCCGCGGCCATGGCGATCGTGGGAAGCAGGCCGGATCCCAGAAGGCCCGCAGAGATCGGCAGGGTTGTCAGTCCGGAAAGAACCTCCCGGCGGTCCATTATGCCCTTGGATTTCGACATGCCGTATTCCTTTTCTCTTGGCTGACTTTTCTGTTGGACGTGCCTGGATGTTTCCGCTGGCGATTTCCACCAAGACCTCAAATCTTCAATCCGTAGATCTCGCGCGCAGCCTTTTCGGTGATGTAGCCGTTCTCCAGATCTGCATTGACCGCGGCTCGATCCCTCTGCCTTGGATCACCGGTCCCACCGCCCCCGGGGGACCTGATGATGACGGTGCCGCCAGCGGGGACCTTGTGCATCCCGCGCTCGCCGAGCACCTTGTCAGGGCTCATGTGGACGCTGCCCGCACGGCCATCCCGCCCTCCCATCGCCCCTCGCGGCGGAAACTTGATGCGTTCGAACGTGTTCCCGACCTCGAACGGCTCTTCGAGCACACTTCCCAGCTCCATGATCTGGCCAAGCCCGCCGCGGAACGTGCCGGCGCCACCTGAATCGGGGTCCAATTCCTTGCGCCACATCACCACATTCGACATGCTCTCGAATATCTCGACCGGTCCGCCACGCACGCCGGACGGGAAGCCGGTTGCGGACATGCCATCACGATAGGGCAACGCCCCCATGCCGCCGGTGGTTACCAGGCCAACCCGGTAGATCTTGTCGAATTGGGCCGGGCTATGCCATGGCCCAACGGCGCGCAGGTTCCAGAGCACGCCCGCACCTTCGGCGGGAATCCGATCCGGCAAGGCCTGGCGGAGGCAATTGAAAACCAGATCCGGCAGCATCAGCCCCATCAAGTGGCGGGCGACGACGGCCGCCGGCTTCTTCGCATTCAGGATGCACCCTTCCGGCGCGACCACCCGACGTGGCGCGAGGCTTCCGGCATTGTTGGGAATGTCGCCGAGAATGGACACGCCGATGGCGTATGACGTGTAGGCCAGCGTGTAACAAAGAGGCGTGTTGAAGCTATGCTTCGTCATCGGCGCCGAGCCGGTGTAGTCGACCTCGATGCCATCGTTGCTGATCGTCAGCCTAGCCTTCAGGACGATCGGCTCACTTTCTCCATCCAGGGTAATTTCGCTGGTCCAGGTTCCCTGCGGCAAAGCGCGGATCTTCTCCAGCACCGCCGCTCGAGACGTGTCAACGATGTGGTCCGCAATAACGGAAAGGACGCGCAAGCCGAATTCCGCCATCATCTCGAAGAGGCGTTCGCACCCGACAGTATTGCAGTTGATCAACGAATATACATCGCCAACGGTCTCTACCGGTTGGCGCGTATTGGCGCGAATGATGGCCATGAGGCTTTCATCGACAACGCCAGCGTCGGCAATCTTGAGGATCGGCAGATAGAGCCCTTCCATGAAGACATCCCTGGACAACGCCCAGTCGGTCATGCCGCCGATATCAAGAATGTGGCTGTTGCAGGCCAGGAAACCGATCAACTTGCCCTCGTGGAAACATGGCGTCGTGATCGAGATGTCATTGAGATGCCCGGTGCCAAGCCAGGGATCGTTGTGGATGTAGACATCCCCGTCCTTCATGGTTTCGACGGGGAAGGCCGCGATGACGTGGCCCACGGCCAGGGCCATCGAGTTGATGTGTCCGGGCGTACCCGTGACGGCCTGCGCGAGCATCCGGCCTTTCGCATCGAATACTCCGGCCGCCAGATCCCCGGATTCCCGGACAATGGTCGAGAAGGCGGTCCGCTGGCACACCTGCGCCTGCTCTTCCACCACTGCCAGCAGGCGGTTCCACATGATTTGCTTGTCGAGTTGGGTGATGGTCGGGCGGCCGCTCATCTCGAAGGTTCCTTCAATCCCTGTATTCGTAGATCTTCCTGGCCGCTTCCGGTGTGATGTAACCGTAGGCGATATCCTTTGCGATTGCGCTCTTGTCCCGCGACCCCGGATCGCCACACCCACCGCCACCGGGCGAGCGGATGATGATCCTCTCACCCGGCGCCACGGCAAACGCGTCCTTGCCGCCCGGTCGATTGCCCGAGGTCAGGAGCAACTCACCGGCGGCGCCATTCCGGCCACCGGCAACGCCTTTGGCTGGGTTGTCTATCCGCTCATAACCGGCGAAGAAATCGAACGGCTCGGGAATACCATTCTCGATCTCGATCCATTGCCCGAGCCCGCCGCGATATTGCCCTGCGCCGCCGGAATCGGGTCTCAGTTCCTTCCGCCAGACGACCAGCGTCGACATCTGTTCGAAAATCTCGACGGGTCCGCCCCGCACGCCGGATGGGAAACCGGTCGCGGACATGCCGTCCCTGAACGGCAACGCCCCCATGCCGCCGGTGGTCATGACCTGCACGCGATAGCGGTTCCAGATCCTGGCCGGGCTATCCCAGGGCCCCATCGCATTGATCCCCCAGAGCGCGCATGTATTTTCTGCGGGAATGCGATCGGGAATGGCCTGCCGCAGGCAATTGAAGACCAGGTCCGGCAGCATCAACCCCATCTGGGAGCGGGCGAAAACGGCTGCCGGCTTCAACGCATTCAAGATGCATCCTTCAGGCGCGGAAACGGTCCGCGGCGCAAGGCTGCCGGCGTTGTTCGGCACCTCGCCGTACAACGCCACGCCAAGCGCGTAGGATGTGTAGGCCAGGGTGTAGCAGTAGGGAACGTTGAAATTCCGCTTCGTCATCGGAGCGGAGCCGGCATAGTCGACGTGAATGCCTTCGTCCGAAATCGTCAGAGCCGCCTTGAGATCAATGGGCTCGTCGCGGCCATCCAACCTCAATGTCCCGTGCCAGGTCCCCCTTGGCAGTGCCCGCGTCGTCTCGAGCACCGCCTCGCGCGAGGTTTCGATGACGTGGTCGGCAAGCTCGACCAGATCGGTCAGCCCGAACTCGGTCATCATCTCGGTGAGACGCTGGCAGCCCACCGCATTGCAATTCACAAGCGAATAGACGTCTCCGACCGTCTCGACAGGCTGGCGCGTGTTGGCGCGGATGACGGCCATGATGGTCTCGTTGACCTTGCCGGCACTGGCCAACTTCAGGATCGGCAGAAGGATGCCCTCCATGAACACATCCGTGGACGAGGAGCGATCGGCAATGCCTCCAATGTCCATCAGATGGCTGTTACACGCGAGAAAACCGATCAACCGTCCCTGGTAGAAGCAGGGCGTGGTCAGGGAGATATCGTTGAGGTGGCCCGTGCCCATCCAGGGGTCATTGTGGATGAAGACGTCACCCTCATTCATGGACTGGGTCGGATACGCGTTGATCACATGGCCTACGGCCAGCGCCATCGAGTTGATATGGCCGGGCGTTCCGGTCACGGCCTGGGCAAGCATCCTGCCCTGCGCATCGAACACACCTGCCGCGAGATCACCGGATTCCCTCACAATCGTCGAGAACGCCGTCCGCTGGCAGACCTGCGCCTGCTCTTCCACGACCGCCAGCAGGCGGTTCCACATCAACTGCTTCTCGATCATGCCGAGTCCGGACGACGTGGCGCTCATGAGATGGCGTCCTTTCTGTCCATGACGATTGATCCCAACCCGTCAATCCAGGCGTCGAACGCGCTCGTCACATAGGTCGTCGTCTCCGCTTCGACGATGGTCGCGGGGCCCGACACCTTGTCTCCCGGCGAAAGGTCTTCGCGCGCGTAGCTGATCAAGGGAACGTGGGCCTCGGTCCTGCCGTCGAAGATGATGGCCTGCTTTCCGGCAATCGTGCGGCCCGTCAATTTCACGGGAGCCACGACCTCGGGGCGCCCGGGGGCGGTGGAGCAGGATACCGACCACGCCATGACCTCAATGGCGGCCTGGGGGATCGACCGGTTGAACATCTCCTCGTAGGCCACTTCATAGGCCTTGCGCATCGTCGCGATGTCGTCGCTGGTCAGTCGCGTCAGGGGCAATGCAACGGGAATCTCGTGCCCCTGGCCCACGTACCGCATGAAGGCAACGCGCGTCTCGAGGACCTTGGCCCCATGTGCCGCCGGTTCGACCCAGGACCTGACCTCGGCCGACATTTCATCCAACATCGTGGCTGCGCCCGCTGCGTTGAAGTTGTCGAGCGTCATGTAGTTGGACCTGACGCTTTCGTAACTGACTGGGGCCGCAAGAAAACCGACTGCGGAGCCGACACCGGCACTTGCGGGAATGATGACCCGCGCCGCGCCGATCTTCTCCGCCACACGGCCGACGTGCAGCGGCGCGGCACCGCCGAATGCGATCATCGTGTGGGCGGAGGCAACCACGCCGCGCTCCACGGTATGCGCACGGGCGGCGCTCGCCATGTTTTCACAAACCATCTCGTAAACCGCGTACGCGGACATTTCCGGCGTGAGCCCGAGCGTCCCACCAACATGCTCGGCGAGTGCCGCCTTCGACAGGTCGGGGCGGAGGTTCATTGTCCCGCCGGCAAAACCTTCCGGATCAATCAGGCCCAATGTGACGTCGGCATCGGTTACGGCGGGTCGTGTCCCGCCAAGGGCGTAGCAGGCCGGCCCCGGCACGGATGAAGCGGATTCTGGCCCGACCTTCACGCGCTTCAGGGAGTCGACCTGTGCCAGCGAGCCGCCACCCGCGCCGATCTCGACCATCTCGATGACCGGTATGCGGAGCGGGAGTCCCGATCCCTTGAGGAAGCGCGCGGCCCTGTCGACCTCGAATACGCGCGAACTCTCGGACTGATAATCCTCGATCAGGGAGATTTTTGCCGTTGTCCCTCCCATGTCAAAGGCAATGACCTTCTTCTCGCCCAGTTGCGCGGCAACCTGGGCCGCAAAGAGGGCCCCACCTGCCGGACCGGACTCAACCAGGCGCACAGGAAACGCGCGCGCGGTTTCGACCGACGTCAATCCGCCACCCGAAGTCATCAACGACAGGACACCCGCAAAACCCATTTCCGCTAGTCGCTTCTGCATTCTCGCGAGGTAGCCATCAATGAGAGGCTGCACATAGGCATTGGCCACGGTCGTCGATGTCCGCTCGTACTCGCGGATTTCCGGACAGACCTGGCAGGACAGCGAAAGATACAGGCCTGGAATGGCCTCGCGCAGAATTTCGGCCGCGCGCTGCTCGTGCGTCTCATTCATGAAGGAATGAAGGAACGCGATCGCGACACTTTCGATGTCCTGCGCCTTGAGATCCTGCGCAATCGCGAGAAGCTGCTGTTCATCCAGCGGCTTCAGCAGTTTCCCTCTGGCATCCATGCGTTCGCGCACGGTGTAGCGGAGCGGCCGGGACACCAATGGCGCCGGCTTCTCAAGCGCAAGCTCGTACTGATCGTATCGGCTTTCGGTTCCGATCTCGAGTATGTCGCGAAACCCATCCGTGCCGATCAACGCGACCTTCGCGCCACGCCGTTCGATGATGGCGTTCGTCGCCAGGGTCGTGCCGTGAATGAAGCTCGCAACATGGGGCAAGGAGCGATCCGCAAGCTTCAGGATCTTCGATATGCCTTCAAGCACGCCCTCTTCCGGAGCCTTGGGCGTCGTCAAGACCTTTGTCGTCCAACGCTGATCACCATCCTCAAGAACGACGTCGGTGAAAGTTCCACCGACATCGGCGGACAAACGCAATGTTGGCTCGATTCCTGTTGCCGCAGTCACTGACCTGTATCCTGTCTTGAGAAAATGGCTCGATGAAATGTCATTCGCTTCCAGCAATCGAGTGCGCGTCGATCAAGGGATTTTTGCGTGACATCGCGTCATTGGTATCACGCAAAATTTTTTTTTCGCAAACATATTCGAACACCAATACAGTTCACGAATGAGGGATTTCCGAGCATGAATGAATGCTTCTTGGGCGAAAGCCGAGCTTGATCATTTCTTCCGGCCGATGCTACCTTCGCTCTGTTGCGTTGTGCTGAATTGACAATTCTTCAACACTGCGCGCGCGGCTGACACGTCGCGATGACGAGAGCAAAACTTTTTCAAATCGAGGCATTGATGACGGTTGACCCAGGGGGATGCGATTGATGATCCGGACAGTTTCCCGCCGTCATCGTATTGGTTCCGGGTTGCCATGCTTGCCGATCGCGCGCACCGACCTGGTCCGCCGCGGGGACCTAGGGCCGTATCTCCCCTCACCCCGAACGGCCCCGCCTCACGCATCTGTTGTTTCTTCCCGATCAAGGACGCCCACCCGATGAGCGTGCTCCGCATCGTTCGCCGTACACTTCTGCATGCGATCCCCACGATGCTCGGCATCGTGATCATTGCGTTCTTCCTGCTGCATCTCATGCCGGGCGACGCCGTCGACGCGATTGCCGGCATGTCGGGCTCGGCCGACCAGGCGACACTCCAGCAGATGCGTGAAGCATACGGATTGAATGACAGTCTCCTCGTCCAGTTCGCGCGCTATCTCTACGGCGTCGTCACGCTCAACTTCGGCGTCTCGATCAACTATTCAGCGCCCGTCCTGGATGTCGTCGCCGAACGACTGCCCGCAACGATAACCCTGATGTTCTGCGCATTCGGTCTTGCGCTATCCAGCGGCATCCTCATCGGCTGGGTCATGGCCGTTTTTGCGGGACGGTGGCCCGACCGGCTGCTGACGTCGGGCACGCTGCTGCTCTATTCAGCGCCCAACTTCTGGGTCGGGCTCATGATCATCGTGCTGTTTTCCGCGCAACTTCACTGGTTTCCGGCAGGCGGGAACGAGACCATTGGCGCTTCCCTGGAGGGATGGGATTGGTTCGTGGATCGTGTCCGGCACCTTGTCCTGCCGTCGTGTGCGCTGGCTGCTTTTTTTGTCGCCATCTACGCCCGCCTGACGCGCGCTGCAATGCTGGAGGTCCTGCGGCAGGACTACATCCGGACGGCGACCGCGAAAGGTCTGCATCCCGTGGTGATCCAGTTCCGGCACGGTCTGCGCAATGCCCTGGTCCCGGTGACCACGGTCGCGGGCCTGCATCTCGGCAACCTTCTCGGCGGCGCGGTCGTCGTGGAAACCGTCTTCAACTGGCCGGGCCTGGGGCGTCTGACGATGAACGCGTTGGCTGCACGCGATACCCAGGTGCTTCTCGGCATCCTGATCCTCTCTTCTGTTGCCGTGATCGTTGCCAATATCCTCATGGACTGGTTGGCCACCTGGCTCGACCCTCGCATCAGGCGCTGAGAGCAAGCCATGACAGACCTTTCTGCCGGCCAACTCGCCCGGACACGACGGCGACTGATGATTCCCAGATCCCTGCGGGATCCGCTGTTCGTCCTCTCGATCTTCGTACTTGTCCTCGTTTTCGCGATGGCGATCCTTGCCGATGTCATCGCACCGGTCGATCCTCTCGACATGGTCAACACCCCGTTGCTGTGGCCGTTCCAGGACCCGGCCTCGCCGCTCGGAACAGACCAACTAGGGCGTGACCTGTTCTCGGGCATCGTTCACGGCAGCCGGGCCACCCTCATGGTCGGCTTTTCGTCCGCATTCCTGGGCTTCTTCATCGGGACGGCCATTGGCTCGATTTCCGGTTATTTCGGTGGGCTGACCGATACGCTCCTGATGCGCATCACCGAGATTTTCCAGACCATGCCGACGCTCCTGCTGATCATTGTCATCCTTGCCATCGGCGACCCGTCCATCCCGCTGATCGCCATATCCATCGGCCTGGCGGCGTGGCCGATGATTGCGCGGTTGGCCCGCGCAGAGTTCAGGTCGTTGAGGGAAGCGGATTTTGTCATGGCCTCGAAAGGGCTGGGCTACCCGACACCCCGCATCATTGTCCGCGAGATCCTGCCCAATGCGCTTCCCTCGCTCATCGTCGGGGCCTCGGTCCTGGTTGCGAACGGCATTCTCCTGGAAAGCGCGGTCTCATTCCTGAGCCTTGGAGACCCGAATGTCGTGAGCTGGGGCAGCCTCATCGGCAACGGCCGAACCCAGATCCGATCCGAATGGTATCTATCGGCGCTTCCCGGATTGGCCACTGTCCTGACAGTGCTGTCTCTCAACATCCTGGGCGACCGGTTGACCGACATCCTCAACCCCCGATCAGGCATAGACGCATGAGGAAGCCTCCTCCAGTGCTCGAGCTGGTCGATCTGAAGATCGGCTTTCCCGGAGCCCAGATCATCAAGGGGATCAATCTCGAGATCGAGCAGGGCGAGAAACTGGCGCTCGTCGGCGAATCGGGATGTGGAAAGTCGCTGACGGCCTTTTCCATCCTTCGGCTGCTCCCTCCGGGCGCGACGATCAACGGTGGGCAGGTGATGTTCGACGGACAGGACCTTTCCACCATCTCCGCCCGGGAACTGAGGCGTATCCGCGGCAAGGGCATTGCGCTCATCCTGCAGGAGCCCATGACCTCTTTGAACCCCGTGATGCCGATCGGGCGGCAGGTCGCGGAGAACATTCGCCAGCACGAATCCATTTCGCGGCGGGCGGCCAGGGAGCGGGTGATCGAACTTCTCGACATGGTCGGCATTGTCAATCCGCGCGAACGCTACGACATGTTCCCGCACAACTTTTCCGGCGGCATGCGGCAGCGCGTGATGATTGCCATGGCCATCTCGTGCAATCCACGGCTCCTGATTGCCGACGAGCCCACGACCGCATTGGATGTCACAATCCAGGCACAGGTGATGGATCTGCTGGACGAGTTGTGCTCGAAACTGTCGATGGCAATGCTGCTCATCACGCATGATCTTGGCGCGGTCGCCCAATGGGCGGATCGTGTTGCGGTGATGTACTATGGAAGCATTGTCGAGGAGGCCATGATCGGCCCGTTTTTCGAGTCTCCCCAGCATCCCTATTCGCAGGGACTGATGAATTCTTCTGTCGGCGAGGAATGGCACTACAGCAGTCATCGGCTGAAAGAGATCGTCGGTTCAGTTCATTCTGCCATTGACGAAACCGGCTGCTCGTTTGCTCCCCGCTGCCCGCTGGCGGACGCCACCTGCCGCCAGGCAATGCCGAAACTCGAGCCGGCCGGGCAAGACAGGATGATCGCCTGCTATCACCGCAGCAAGACGTCAAGTTGAAACCGGGGCGGCGCATGACAATTCTGGAAGTGAAGAATCTCAGGACTGGCTACCGCACCAAAGGCAAGACCTTCTATGCCGTCGACGATGTCTCATTCGAGATCGGCGCCAACGAGACGGTCGGCCTGGTTGGCGAATCCGGTTGCGGCAAGTCCACGCTCGGCAAGACCGTCGCGCGCCTCATCGATCCAAGCGATGGCGAGATCTGGCTGGATGGGCAGGAAATCGCGTCGCTGCCTGAAAAGCAGATGCGGCCGCTGCGGAGGAAGATCCAGATGGTGTTCCAGGATCCCTATGCCTCCCTCAATCCCCGCCAGTCGGTCCGACGTATCCTGGAAACACCACTCAAGGTGCGTGGCATGTCTGATGCCGGAGAGCGCAAGCGGATCATCCACGAGATGGCCGAAACGATTGGCTTCCCTCCCGAGGCACTGGACCGGTATCCCCATGAATTCTCGGGTGGACAACGCCAGCGGATCGGGATTGCCCGCGCGCTGATCCTCAAGCCCGATCTCGTCATATGCGACGAGCCTGTCTCGGCGCTCGATCTCTCGATCCAGGCACAAATCATCAATCTGCTGGGCGACCTGAAGCGCAAGCTCGGCATCGCGTTCCTGTTCATCTCGCATGACCTGTCCGTTGTTCGCTACTTTTCGGACAGGATCCTGGTCATGTATCTCGGCAAAATCGTCGAAGCGGCGGACTACACCTCGTTGTGGCGCAATCCTCGCCATCCCTACACGCGGGCGCTCCTTGGCGCGGTGCCATCGATGGATCCCGCCAAGAAGATCGCCAACAAGATTTCGGGCGAGATTGCCAGCGGATCGACGGACCTCGGGCAGGGTTGCCGGTTCCGCACGCGCTGCCCAATTGCCCAGGAACGTTGTGCCGCTGAAACACCTGTCCTGCGGAAACTTGGCGATGGAAATTCGGTTGCCTGCCACTTCATTTGAAGCCGGCCATCCAGGAGTCAACGCCAAGGGCTGCATGGTGGGCTTTCCTGTGACCGGGTCCGCCGGCACACCATGCGCACCTGACAGGATCAGTCGCGATCGTCAACCTGGTCGTCGCCCGGCTGGCGGGGGGCCAGTGGCGTGAACAAGGCCCGGTCGGGCTTCAGATCAAGCAGTGGTGTGCCATCAAGGCAGTCCAGGCCGCGCACCAGAACGTTTGAGCCCTCGACCGCAACGAGCTTCACGATATGTGTGCCGATCGGATTGGGGCGCACAGGCGTCCTGAGGCTGAATGCGCCTCGTGCGATGCCATCGCTGCGCGGGCTTTGCCGGACGATGTCACGCCGCGATTCGTGCAGCCAGTAGAGAACCTCGAGCCGCTCATACTCCAGGATGCCGTCGATTGCCGCAACCCACGGCTCGAAGATCTCCAGGCGGCAGGTCGGACCATCGAGGCGGCCCTGGCGCGGACAGGTCATCCGGTCGGTCCAGGGTGTGTGAATACGGCCAACGAAAAAGAGAGCTGCGTCGGTCTGCTCCGGAAGCGTGACGCTTGCCTCGCCCTCGCGGATTTCATTTCTTCGCACCATGCTCCCCCCTTCCGACATCAACGGCGAGGTCACCTGGTGCGGCATGACCGGACCGGGCCGCCACCAGGGCCACACTCTTGATCTGCGCGAACACGGCCGTGCCGACCGTTAGCCCAAGCCCGACAAGAGACTTTCGCGTGACGGTGGCGATGATCCTGTCTCCTCCGTCTCCCTGGCCAAGCACAAGAATGACACTTGCCTGCGGTGCGGTATCTGCACCCTCGATGGCGACAATGCGGGCCGGAAGGCAATTGAGGATGGTTGAATCCGTGGGTGCAGTCCTGGCAAGGCTGACGTCGGAGGCCGCGATACGCAACCGCCGCGACACGCCGGGTGCACCATGCCGGCCCGGGACAATGAGGCGTCCCCCCGCGACCTCGAGCTCGGTCAACGCATAGTCCTCGTCGATCCGTGCGACACGGCCCGTCAGAACGACGGTTGCCTCCGGCGAGGCCAGCAGCGGTAGCGAAGGGTCCGTCTGCAGTTCCTGCAGCGGACCGCTCGCCAGGATCCGGCCTTCCCGCATGAGCACGAGGGTATCGGCGAGACGCTCGACTTCCGTGATGTCATGGCTGACATAGACGATCGGCAGGGCGAGTTCTTCGTGGAGGCGTTCGAAATACGGGAGGATGTCGTTCTTGGTCATCCGGTCAAGCGCCGACAACGGTTCGTCCATAAGCAGAATGCGAGGGGCGGACAGCAAGGCGCGGCCAACAGCAACCCTCTGGCGCTCGCCGCCCGAGAGCGCACCCGTCGCCCGCTCGAGCAGGTGTCCGATGCCGAGAAGCATCACGACGTCATCAAGCGTGATGGGTGAGACTACCTTCGCGCGCCGTGCGCCATAGAGAAGATTGTCGCGCACGCTCAGATGCGGAAAAAGGCTCGCCTCCTGGAACACGTAGCCGACGTGGCGATGATGCGGCGGACGAAAGGCACCGGTGTTCGTGTCCTGCCACACATCCTCGCCAACGGAGATGCGACCTGGAATGTGCTGAAGCCCGGCGATAGAGCGCAGAACCGTTGTCTTGCCGCAGCCGGATGGTCCGAACAGCGTGGTGATGCCACGGGCCGGCACCTCCATTTCCAGATCGATCCGGAAGCTGCCGAGTTGCCCATCGAGCGCGACATTTATTGATGCGGGGTCACTCATCACCCGGCGCGTCCTATGCGTTTTTCCAGGAGAAACATGGTGAGGATGACGAGAAACGAAAACGCAACCATGCCGCCAGCGAGAATGTGGGCCTCCATCCATTGCTGCATCTCGACGAAGTCATAGATGGCGACAGAGAGCACTTTTGTCTGCCCTGGAATGTTGCCCCCGATCATGAGGACCACGCCGAACTCGCCGACGGTGTGCGCGAAACCCAGAACGGCAGCCGTCATGAACCCTGGCCGGGCCAACGGAACGGCAACGCTCCAGAACGCATCCAGTGGCGAGGCGCGCAGGGTTGCGGCGACTTCCAGCGGACGATTGCCAATCGCCTCGAAGGCATTGCGAACGGGCTGCACCACGAACGGCATCGAGTAGAGCACGGAACCGATCACAAGCCCTTCGAAGGTAAAGGCCAGCGTGCGCGCGCCCCAGAAGCCCGCCACCCAACCGCCCGGTCCGTTGGGGCCAAACGCCAGCAGGAGATAGAAGCCGAGCACCGTCGGCGGAAGGACGAGCGGCATGGCGACGATGGCCGCCACGACTTCCTTCCACCGAGACCTGGAGCGCGCCAGCCACCACGCAATGGGGGTTCCCACGATCAACAACAGGACCGTCGTCAACGCGGCCAGCCACAGCGTCAATCGGATCGGCGACCAGAGCTGTTCCAGGTCCAGCATGCCTTGGATTACCTCATCCGCCGAAGCCGTAGCCGAATTTCTCGATCACCGTGCGCGCCTCAGGTTCACTGAGGAAGGCCAGGAATTCGCGAGCGGCCGGATTGTCCGCACCGGCCTTCAGCAGCACCGCGTCCTGTGCGATCTGCCTGTGCATACTGGCCGGGACCACCCAGCGCGAACCACCCTTGACATTCACGATCTGGCTGAGCGCGACGAACCCGAGTTCGGCGTTGCCCGACTCCACGAACTGGAACGTCTGCGCGATGTTGTTGCCCTGTACGATCCTGGATTTCAGCGCATCGTAGACGCCGATCGTCTTCATCGTCTCGACCGCCGCGGCGCCATAGGGTGCGGTCATCGGATTGGCTATGGCGATCCTGGTAAACCTGCCGTTCTTCAAGACCGCCTCGCCTGCCACGATGCCCTTGGCTTTCGCGAACAGGACGAGCTTGCCGACAGCATACGTGAAGCTGGTGCCGGGAACCGCCTGCCCCCCATCAACCGCCTTCTTCGGGCGTGCCTGATCGGCTGCAAGGAAAACCTCGAACGGCGCTCCCTGCGTGATCTGCGTGTAGAGCTGCCCTGTCGAGCCAAAGCTCAACACCACCTTGGTGCCTTTTGCCCTCTCGAAAGTGGCTGCAATCTCCTTGGCGGCGGCTGTGAAGTTGGCTGCAACCGCGACCTTGACCTCCCCGCCACCGCGCGCCTCGGCAGCCTGCGGCACAACAGCCGCGACACTTCCTGCCACGGCCAGCGCCAACACGGCCCTGCGATCCAAACGACCTGTCACTCTCATCATCCGGCTCTTTCTAAACTATTCATCCCTATACGTTGGTAGGTAGATCGGAACATAAAGAAATGGCAAGTTAAATATTTATTGAAATATAACGACACCCGGAAAATCAACACCAGACTAGGCGACGAGTTCACGCTCCAACTCCGTCAATTGCTTCGAGAACAGCTTCATGGACTGCGCCTCGATGGCGCGATAATGGCCGATCACCGCATGACCAAAGGACGTCAATCGGGCCGAACCGCCGCCAGCCCCGCCATGCTGCGTTTCGATGACCGGTGTCTTGAACATGCGATTCAACTCGTCCACAAGCAGCCATGCCCGCCTATAGGACATGCCGATGGGCTTGGCCGCACCGCTGATCGATCCGTGTTCCGCGATAAGTTCAAGCAGACGGATCTTGCCATGGCCGATCTGGCTGCCGTTTGCGAAGTCGATACGTAGTGTCAGGCGCGTCATATGTCCGATCCGTGATGGCTTGGCTGAGACAACCTATACGACCAGAGGCCGAACTGAAAATGTGGCTCTCTTGCATTGCTTGACAACATATTCTTTTGGATATATCGATTGCAATACTCACATTTGAGGTCCATCATGCCCAGCGACATTGACATTCGCGCGCTTCGGCCGTTGCCGGTGTCGACGGGCTCCGCCGAGGCATCTCTTGAACTCCAACACTGCGCGACGACGGGAAGCCCTGTGTCGGGGATGCGCTGCGGCTTGACCTCGGCAGACCTGACGGCACCGCTTCAAGGCGCGTCTTCATGCGTGACGGGCACATCGACTACGAGGCTGCGGCGATCAGGCTGCCAGGTGTTGGCTCTCATGGTGGTAAACTGCAACCGAAGCGGCAGTCCGGCGCTGGCCCCATACGGACCAGTCGAGCCGGCGAAACGCCAGCGCGACTGCTGTTCATTCGAGATTTTCTCCGCCTCAACAAGGAAGGCTTGATATGTACAACGATGTCTCACTCTTCATCGACGGCAAATGGGGACCAGCAGCAGCGGGCCGTTCGCTCGTCGTCCTCAATCCGGCGACCTCCGAGCCTGTCGGGAAGGTCGCCCATGCCGACCGCAGCGATCTCGAACGCGCCATCGACGCCGCCGACCGCGGCTTCAAGGCTTGGCGGAAGGTGTCGGCCTACGACCGCTCCAAGGTCATGCGGAAAGCCGCGGACCTGCTGCGGGAACGTGCCGACAAGATCGCGCCGCTCCTGACGCTCGAGCAGGGCAAGCCCCTGGCCCAGGCAAAGATGGAGGCGATTGCGGCAGCAGATGCCATCGACTGGTTCGCGGAGGAAGCCAAACGCGCCTATGGCCGCATCATTCCCGCGCGGGCGGAAGGCATCTACCAGCTCGTCATCAAGGAGCCGGTGGGACCGGTCGCCGGCTTCTCACCCTGGAACTTCCCGATCAACCAGGCGGTGCGCAAGATTTCGTGCGCACTGGCGGCGGGTTGCTCCATCATCATCAAGGCGCCGGAAGAGACCCCGGCTTCGCCCGCAGAACTTGTGCGCTGTTTCGCCGACGCTGGCGTTCCTGCCGGCGTGATCAATCTCGTCTACGGCATCCCGGCCGAGATTTCCGAGTATCTGATCCCGCATCCGGTCATCCGCAAGATCACCTTCACCGGTTCGACGGCGGTCGGCAAGCACCTCGCCGCCATGGCCGGCCAGCACATGAAACGGTCGACCATGGAGCTTGGCGGGCATAGCCCGGCCATCGTCTTCGATGATGCCGATGTGGACAAGGCCGCGACCTTGCTGGCGGCGGCGAAGTTCCGCAACGCGGGGCAGGTGTGCGTGTCGCCAACCCGCTTCCTGATCCAGGAGAAGGTCTACAAGACGTTCGTCGAGCGGTTCACGGCCAAGGCCAAGGCGTTGAAGGTCGGCGATGGGCTGGCGAATGACACCGAGATGGGACCACTCGCAAATCCGCGGCGTGTGACCGCCATGGAGACGATGATCGGCGAGGCGACCCAGCGTGGCGCCAAGCTCGAGACCGGCGGCAAGCGGATCGGCAACAAGGGCAACTTCTTCGAGCCGACGGTGCTGACCAATGTCCCGAAGGACACGCAGATCATGAACGAGGAGCCTTTCGGTCCTGTCGCCCTGATCGCACCGTTCGGCTCGATCGACGATGCGGTGGCCGAAGCGAACCGCCTCTCCTATGGTCTTGCTTCCTACGCCTACACGCGCTCGGCGACGACAGCCCAGCAGGTGGCCGCGCGGGTCGAAGCAGGCAACATGGTGATCAACCACCCTCGGATGGCGCTTCCCGAGGTGCCGTTCGGCGGCGTCAAGGACTCCGGATACGGTTCCGAGGGCGGTCTGGAGGCCATCGAGGCCTATCTCGTCACCAAGTTCGTGAGCCAGGCGCCGCTGTAAGGCGCACGGGTTGCGCAATGTGCGACGTGGGGGGGCGTGTGCTGCGGCACGCCCTCGACTACTGCTGGCGCCATGGGAACATGACGCCAGATCCCGGTGAGCAAACCCACCGGACCACGAGAGTCGAGCGGCATGGTGCGTAGTGCGTAGTCCACGCTGCACCTCGGCATTAATGGCGGGCGGATCGACCGCAACGACAGACCGGTTTTGGTTCCGGCGGAAGCGACCGCACCCGACGGTGTGACGGACATCTGCTTCGGCCGGAAGGGCGGCGTCGAAAACCGGCAGGGCTATGGTGCCGTGACGAACGTGTCGCACCACGTGGCGGCTCAAGGCACCTGTCCGATATTGCCGATCACAAAAGTGCTGCCCGGCAATCCGACGCACGGCCGTTTGTCCAGGCCGTCTACCTGGCGCTCATTCATTTTCCATCCGGCCCTTGCCCTGCCCCGATCAATCAGCAAGGCCGGACAAACCTCAGGACCCACACATGCAGGACCGACCGACAAAACTCGTCGAGTACCAGACCTACATCGACGGCAAGTGGACGGGAGCCCAGTCGGGCAAGATGTTTGAAACCAGCGACCCCTATACGGGCGAGCCCTGGGCGCGCATTCCCGAATGCGACAAAGTAGATGCCGATCTCGCCGTCGAAGCCGCCTCGCGCGCCTTCGAGAGCGGGCCGTGGCCGCAGATGTCGGCAACGGCGCGGGGCAAGGCCATGCGCCGCCTCGCGCAACTGATCGAGAAGCACGCCGAGCATCTGGCGCAGATCGAAGTGCGCGACAACGGCAAGCTGATCTCGGAGATGGCAGCCCAGACCAAGTATCTGCCCGAATGGTTCTATTACTACGGTGGTCTTGCCGACAAGATCTGCGGGTCGGTGGTGCCTATCGATCGTCCCGACCACTTCAACTACATCCTGCGCGAGCCGGTAGGTGTCTGCTCGTTCATCACACCCTGGAATTCGCCGCTGATGTTGACGGGGTGGAAACTGGCGCCAGCCCTCGCGGCGGGATGCACGGTCGTCATCAAACCGTCCGAATACACATCCGCTTCGCTGCTCGAGTTCATGAAGCTCGTCATCGCGGAGGCCGATATCCCGCCGGGCGTCATCAATGTCGTCACCGGATACGGCGCGGTTGTCGGCGAGCCGCTGGTCACGCATCCCAAGGTCGCCAAGGTTGCCTTTACAGGCGGCACCGTTACGGGCGCGCGCGTCAACGAACTGGCCGCACGCACCTTCAAGAAGGTCTCGCTCGAACTTGGCGGCAAGTCGCCAAACATCGTCTTCGACGACTGCATTCTCGACGACGCCGTGAGTGGCGCCATTTCCGGGATCTTCGCCGCCACGGGGCAGACCTGCATCGCGGGCTCGCGGCTGCTGGTCCAGGAGACGATCCACGACCAGTTCGTCGAAAAACTTGTGGCGATGGCGAAGCAGGCGCAGCTCGGCAACCCGCAGCTCTACGAGACGCAGGTCGGCCCCGTCACGACGCCACCGCAGTACCGGAAGATTCTCGACTATATCGACATCGCGAAAGGCGAAGGCGCGCAGTGCGTGCTTGGAGGGGGGCCGGCGACCGAAGCGGAAGGCGGCGGCACGTATTTCGTGAAGCCGACGATTTTCACCGGTGTCGGCAACAAGATGCGGATTGCCCAGGAGGAAGTCTTCGGTCCGGTGCTTTCAGTCATCAAGTTCAAGGACGAGGAGGATGCCATTCGCATTGCCAATGACATCGCCTATGGCCTGGGATCGGGTGTGTGGACGCAATCGGTGCGCCGCGCGCATACCATGGCACGCCGCATCAAGGCGGGGACCGTATGGGTCAACACCTACCGGGCGGTGAGCTTCACGATGCCATTCGGCGGCTACAAGGCGTCCGGCCTCGGGCGCGAGAACGGCGCGGAGGCGATTGACGGCTACCTGCAGTCGAAAAGCGTCTGGATCAACAATGGCCCCGGCGGCGGCAATCCGTTCATCATGAAAACAGCGGAGTGACGCAGCAGGCCGGACCAATTCCAGTGCAGCCGGAATTGGTCCGGCCTGCCTGCGCGCACGGATCGCACCGGGTCAAAGGCCTGGTTCCGAGCGAGCGCGGTGCATAGGGGCCGGCCTGCCCATGCCTTTCCCGTATTCAGCACCACTTTGCAGCACGACCCTTTGCGACGATGTGGGGCTTTGGCGTTTCACGGCGTTTTGCCGCAACAAACAGGCCGTTACGTGACAAGGTCACATACGGACGGCAGCCAGGGGTATACCCATCCGTTTTGGCACAGGCGCAGCAAGCGCATTGGTGCCTGACAGCGGCGGCGAGCACAGAGCGACCAAGGCCTTCACGCCATGACACGTCTCCAGCAATTCATGGCGAACGCTGCCTCGGGCGCTGCCGCCCCGCGTGGGGTTCGCATCCAGGACGTGCCCCTCACGCATGCGTTCCTCACGGCCGTGACCCGGACTCCTGGGACCGCTTGAATTTCCCGGCGCGCACCGCCCGGTGATGACATGCGAGCGCCGTTCCACCCGTTGGCTGAGACGGCCCGTCACTCCCCGCCCCTGCATGGACGTGATATAAATGTCAGATGCAGGCCGTTCGATCTGGTTGCTGCACCGAACTCCCATCCCAAACTCTCGCCTCCTGCCGGAGGCTTGCCAGACGTGGCTGGAAGCTGCACGGACGTCATGAAGCAGCGTTATGCCGGGACATCGGGACAAAGCGGGCGTGGTGACGCCGGAATGCTGCGGCGGTGGCTGCAACGAAAAAAGGAAACCTGTCGTGATTGATCAAACCTTCGTTGAGCTGTCACGCTGGCAGTTTGCCTCGGTCGCGATGTACCACTTCCTGTTTGTGCCCCTCACGCTCGGTCTCTCCTGGATCCTGGTGATCATGGAGAGCGTCTACGTGATGACCGGCAAAGAGATCTACCGGGACATGACGAAGTTCTGGGGCAAGCTCTTCGGCATCAACTTCGCGCTCGGCGTCACCACCGGACTGACGATGGAATTCCAGTTCGGCACCAACTGGGCCTATTTCGCCCACTACGTCGGCGACATCTTCGGCGCTCCACTTGCCATCGAGGGGTTGATGGCCTTCTTCCTGGAGTCGACGTTCGTCGGCCTCATGCTGCTCGGATGGGACAAACTCAGCAAGCGCCAGCACCTCGCCGTGACCTTCTTGACCGCGCTCGGCACCAATCTTTCCGCGCTGTGGATCCTGATCGCCAACGGCTGGATGCAGAATCCGGTCGGCGCAGAGTTTTCCGCCGAAACCATGCGCATGGAGATGACGAGCTTTGCCGCCGTCGTCTTCAATCCGGTGGCGCAGGTCAAGTTCATCCACACTGCCGCCGCGGGTTATGTCACGGCTTCGATGTTCGTTCTCGGCATCTCCTCCTGGTACATCCTCAAGGGTCGTGACCTGGCATTTGCCAAACGCTCGTTTGCCGTTGCAAGCGGGTTCGGCCTTGCGGCTGCCCTCTCGGTCATCGTGCTTGGCGATGAATCAGGCTACGAACTCGGTGACGTCCAGAAGATGAAGCTCGCCACCATCGAGGCCGAGTGGCACACACAGGAACCACCGGCAGCCTTCAACCTGCTCGCCATTCCCAACCAGGAGAAGCGCGAGAACACCTACGAGTTGAAGGTCCCGTGGGTGCTGGGCCTGATCGCGACCCGCTCACTCGACACCAAGGTGAGCGGCATCAATGACCTCGTGCACAACGCAGAGACGCGCATCCGCTCGGGGATCATCGGCTACACCAACCTGGAGAAACTCCGTGCCGGCGACAAGTCCGACGACGTCAAGACCGCCTTCAACGCGCACAAAAAGGACATCGGCTACGGGCTTCTGCTCAAACGCTACGTCAAGGACCCGGCCACCGCGACCGAAGCCCAGATCAAGAAGGCCGCCTGGGACAGCGTTCCCTACGTGCCCTACATGTTCAACGCGTTCCGCATCATGGTGGGCCTCGGCTTCTACGCGCTGCTGATTTTCGGTGCGGGCTTCCTGCTGCTGGCGAATGGCCTGCTGCAGCGCTATCCCATCTATCTGAGGATCGCTGTCGTCTCGATACCCGTTCCATGGATTGCCTGCGAAGCGGGGTGGTTCGTCGCCGAATTCGGACGCCAGCCATGGGCCATCGGCGAGGTCCTGCCGACCTTCCTCGCCACCTCGGCGCTCACCGTCAGCGACCTCGTCTTCTCCATAACGGCCTATGTCCTGTTCTACACGGTGCTGCTGGTGATCGAGATGTACCTGATGTTCAAGTTCGCCCGCCTTGGACCCAGCGCGCTGCATACCGGCCGCTACTATCACGAACGCAATGGTGCCCACGGGTCCAGGCTGCAACCGGCCGAATGACCCCGCGAAAAACCAGCCAAAGGACCACAGGCAATGCTGGACTATGAAACTCTGAAAGTCATCTGGTGGGTCTTGATCGGCGTCCTCCTGATCGGCTTCGCCATTGCCGACGGCATGGACATGGGCGTCGGCATGCTTCTCCCGTTCCTGGGCAAGACCGACACCGAGCGGCGTGTCATCATCAACGCAGTGGCGCCCCACTGGGATGGCAACCAGGTCTGGTTCGTCACCGCGGGCGGTGCCATCTTCGCTGCGTGGCCATCGGTCTACGGCGCGGCGTTCTCGGGCTTCTATCTTGCCATGCTGCTTGTCCTGACGGCGCTGTTCCTCAGGCCTGTCGGTTTCGACTACCGATCGAAGCTGGAAAATCCGCGCTGGCGAAACAGCTGGGACTGGGGGCTATTCGTCGGCGGCACCGTTCCGGCCCTGGTCTTTGGTGTTGCCTTCGGCAACCTCCTGCAGGGCGTGCCCTTCCATTTCGACAGCTTTCTCGTCCCGCACTACGAGGTCTCGTTCATCCTTGGTCTGCTCGGGCTGCTCAATCCCTACGGCCTGCTGGCCGGTCTCATCAGTGTCGCAATGCTGGCCGCCCATGGTGCCATCTGGCTGCAACTGCGCACCGACGATGTCGTCGCCGAGCGCGCCAAGGGCGCCCTCACGATCCTGGCGCCCGCCGTCACGGTGCTTTTCGCGCTCGCCGGCGTTTGGCTCTATTTCACGGGCATTGGCTATCACATCTCGTCGGGGATGCCGCATGACGCCATGCCCAATCCATTGACCAAGACGGTGATCAAGTCGGCTGGCGCCTGGTTCGACGTCTACAGCCGATCGCCGGCCACGATGCTCATCCCGCTGGTTGGCCTGCTGGCACCGCTCGTCGCCCTGGCATTCGCGAAAGGCAATCGCCCCGGCTGGGCCTTCATCTTCTCCAGCCTGGCCATGGCGGGGATCATCTCGACGGCCGGTGTCTCGATGTTCCCGTTCATCATGCCGTCGAGCACCAATCCCAATTCCAGCCTGACGGTCTGGGATGCCTCGTCCAGCCACCTGACGCTGACCGTGATGTTCTTCGTGGCTGTCGTCTTCGTGCCGATCGTGCTCGCCTACACGATCTGGGCCTACTCGGCCATGTGGGGGAAAATCACCGTCAAGGGCATCGAGGAACGCTCCCACGAGGTCTACTGAGCGGACCCGAAGCGCGACGAACCAGATCAATGGAGATCTTCCATGTGGTATTTTTCTTGGATCCTCGGCGTCACGGCGGCGCTGGCCTTCGGCGTCATCAATGTGATGTGGTACGAATTCCAGAATGCCTTCGAAGTCGACGGCGAAAGTCATGAGGGTGGCAGCGAGACGGCTCATGCCCGCGCGCACACCTCGTCCGGCGGCACGCGATGACGGCAAAGGCCGGCGTCGACAAGCGGACGATTGCGCAATTCCTCAACGCGCTGCGTCCCTCTGCCGCCCGCCCGCTTCGCCTTTCGGTCACCGCCGCGATCGCCAACGGCCTGCTTGTGATCCTGCAGGCCTATATCCTTGCAGGGCTCATCGTCCGGCTGGTTATCGACCATCAACCGCTTGATGCGGCGGGACCGTCGATTGCCGCGTTTGTCGCCATCGTGCTTGCGCGCACCCTGCTCTCCTGGTGTGCGGAGGCGCTGGCGATCGGGGCAGCCGCGAATGTCCAGAACCGGTTGCGCGCCGATCTTGTCGCGCATCTGCGCCGGCTGGGGCCCGTCGGTCTTGGCGGCCAGCCGACAGGAGAAACGGTTTCTGCGATCAGCGATGGGCTCAGGGCGATCGAACCCTACTTTGCGCGCTATCTGCCTGCCTCCTGGCTTGCCGCCCTGTTGCCACTCGCGGTGCTGGCAGCTGTTGCACCGTTCGACTGGCTCTCGGCACTGGTCTTCATCGTCACGGCGCCGTTGATTCCGCTTTTCATGATGCTGATCGGCTCGGGGGCCGAGACGCTCAACCAGCGCCAATGGCGCACGCTGACGCGCCTGTCAGGCCGCCTCCTGGATACGATCCAGGGGCTCACGACACTCAAACTGTTCAATGCGACGGGGCGCGAGTTCGAGCTGGTGGAGACCATCGCCGAACGTTATCGCATCGAGACCATGTCGATCCTGCGGGTCGCCTTCCTGTCGTCCCTGGCGCTCGAATTCTTCGCCACCGTTTCGATCGCCATCGTCGCCGTACTCGTCGGCTTCCGCCTGCTGTGGGGAGAGATCCCCCTCTTCAACGGCCTTTTCGTTCTCCTGCTGGCGCCCGAGTTCTACCTGCCGATGCGCACGCTCGGGAGCGCCTATCACGCGCGCATGGAAGCCATCGGCGCGGCTGAACGCATGGTCGCCCTGCTCGCGATGGCGCCCCCCGGGGCGCCGCCACAAACATCTCCCCTGTCCACCGCGGCGCCACTGCCGGATGTGCCCCGGAGCATCCGGCTGCACGCCGTGTCGGTTGCTTTCGACGATGGCCGCGTCGCGGTTCGCGATCTCGACCTGGAGATCGCCCGTGGAGAGCGGATCGCACTTGTCGGGCCCAGCGGCGGCGGGAAGAGCACGATTGTGGCCCTGCTCATGGGCTTCCTGTGGCCAACGAAAGGGCATGTTCTCCTGGACGGCACATCCATGGACACCATCGACCTTGCCGCGTGGCGCCGCCATATCACGTTCGTGCCGCAGCACCCGCATCTCTTCGAGGGCAGCATTCGCGAAAACATCGCCATGAGTTTCGATGGCGCCGCGATCGACGAGGCTGCGATTGCCGCAGCCGCACATGAGGCCTGTCTGGGCGAGGTCATTGCGGCATTGCCGGACGGCTATGACACCATTGTCGGCGAGCGTGGATATGGCCTGTCCGGCGGAGAGGTCCAGCGGCTGGCGCTCGCCCGGGCGTTCTATCGCAAGGCGCCGATTGTCATCGTCGACGAGCCAACCGCGCACCTCGACGCCGAGACGGAAGGCATCGTTGCCGAGGCCGTGCAGCGCCTCGCGGAGGGGCGGACCTTGATTCTCGTCGCGCATCGCCGGGCCCTTTTGCCATCCATGGATCGCGTCATCGTCGTGGCTGGCGGACGGGTCGTTCGGTCCGGTTCGGCCGCAGAGATCATGGCGAGCGACAGCGCATTTGACGTCGAGCCCGCGGGTACGTCCCCGATTGCAGCGGGAGCCTAGCGTCGCGATGCGGGAGATCATCCGACTTCTTGGCATGTTTCGTCCCTACTGGGGATGGATGTTCGTGGCTGCGGCTCTTGCGCTCGCAACGGTTCTTGCCAATGTCGCGCTTCTCGCCGTCTCCGGTTGGTTCATTGCAGCCATGGGGATCGCGGGCCTTGCCGGGGCGACAATGAACTATTTCACGCCGGCTGCGATCATCCGTGCGCTCGCCATCACACGTACCGCCGGACGATATGGCGAACGCATCGTCGGGCACGAGGCGACGCTGCGGCTGGTGACCGGCCTGCGCTTGTGGCTGCTGCGCCGGCTGGAACCCCTGGCGCCTGCGGGTCTTGGCGGTACGCGCTCTGCCGAGGTGATGTCACGACTGCGCGGTGACGTGGAACGGCTGGAGCAGATCTTCCTTCGCATCCTGCTGCCGGTGACCGTGGGCCTGCTCGGCACGTTGGCGTGTCTCGCTGTTCTGGTCTGGCTGCATCCCTGGGTGGGGCTCGCGGTATCACTTCTCGCGATCGCTGCCGGCATTGGCGTTCCAGTGCTGATCATGCGGGCTGCCGAGCCGACCGGACGGCAGCTTGCCCAATCCGGCTCCGCCCTCAACAGCGCACTGGCCGACGGCATTTCCGGAATGGCCGAACTCGAGGCCTATGGGGCAACCGATGCGGTTCTGGCGCGCATCGATGGCAGGTCGCGGGAGGTCATCGACACATCGCAGCGGCTGGCACGCCTTGGGGCCTGCGGGACTGCGACCATCCTGCTCGGCGCCAATCTTGGCATTGTGGCCGCGGTGGTTCTTGCCGCACCCGACCTGCGCGGCGGGTTGATCGGCGGGGCCGATTTCGTGCTGCTCGTCTTTCTGGCCTGGGCGCTGTTCGAGGCAATGGCCGCGCATCCGGCTGCCGCACAAAGCGTGGGGGCGGCACTGGCTTCGGCGCGGCGGGTGTTCTCACTTGCGGACCAGCCGCCGTCAATCACCGAACCGGCGCATCCGGTTCCTCTCGGTGACGCGCGCGGACTAGCCTTCTCCGGGGTTGGCTTGACCTATCCGGGCGCCACCAGGGCTGCCCTTGCCGGGGTGGACATCGCGCTTGAGGCGGCAAAGCACGTCGGCATCCTTGGTGCGAGCGGATCCGGGAAATCAACTCTGGTGCAGCTCGCCACGCGGCTGATCGCCCCATCGGATGGTGTCGTCACGCTTGGCGGCACCGACACGATGCAGCTTGCGGGTTTCGATATTCGGGGGGCCATCGCGGTCGCGCCGCAGCACGTGCATCTCTTTACCGGAACGATTGCCGACAACCTGCTGCTCGCCAAACCGGATGCGAACCGCGACGAGATCGAGCATGCCTGCCGCCTGGCACAGATCCACGACTTCATCACCGGAGAGCCCGACGGTTATGACACCTACGTTGGCGCTGCCGGTCTGAAACTCTCCGGTGGGCAGGCGCGACGGCTCGGCGTTGCGCGGGCCCTGCTCAGGGATGCGTCCATCCTTCTCCTGGACGAGCCGACCGAAGGTCTCGACGATGCGACGGCCACGGCGATGATCACGGCCATCCAGCGTCATTTCCGCGATCGCAGCGTCATGATCATCGAACACCGGCAAAGTGTCCTGACCGACGTCGACGAACTGGTCGTGCTCGACCGCGGGCGGGTCACATTCCGAGGCGTTCCATCGCATTTTCGCAGGCCCAGCGACGATACGGTATTGCCTGTGACCCTGCCCCGGCCGGGCACGGCGCATCCTGCCTGACCCGCAGTCGCGGCCAGAGCGGTTCCACCCAAACCTGAAACGGCATATCGGGAAAACTCATGCCCCATGACAGGAGGCGTTTCCAACCGATTGCGCTTGCCGGACGCTGCTCCAGCGCCCTATGACGATGGCCACGGCGGGCTGCGACGTCATATTCATGCGTGCGCCAATAGCCGTTCAGACGTTACTGGGGGAAATCATGAGAACAGCGGCAGTCATCGCAGGCCTGGTCCTTGCCACGGCAGGCCCGGCCTGGGCGCAGAAGGCGGGGCCCCTGTCAGGAGAGGGATTGAAACCTGTGTTCGTGCCCGGTCTCTACGAGACCGAGAGCCGCAACAGCCGATGGAAGGATCAGGGTTTCAAAAGCAAAGTCTGCGTCAGATCCGCCGACTACGATGCCTTCCGCAAAGAGACGATCGATCAGTATCTCAAATCGCCACAATTCATGAAGACGTGTCGCCTCAGCGACACCCACGACCTCCCGGACGGCTTCGCATTTGCCATGGACTGCGGGGAAGCGCGGCATATCCTGTCCTTTCATTTCGGCAAGGACATGGTGACCTCGAAGAATCGCACGGCAATCGTCAAGCGGCCCGAATACTCATCCGACATTCTCACGATCATGCGCCGCATTGGCGCGTGCAAGGGCGACGCCTCCCCCGGCCAAAAGCCGTGAGGAGCTGAGGCTCCCGCCGGCCGACTTCTTGCCGTGATTTCATACCCATTACGGACGATGCAGCCGGAATGTGGGATCAGAAATGCTCTATTGACGTCTTAATATTTTGCTGCCAACTTTAGTAATCGTTATATTTTTCTTTTTCGCTGCACCTGCTCCCGTACTGCGGGGGACCGAGTGGCAAGACACAAGACATTTGGCGCACCAGTGTTCTGGTGACCGCATTAGGAGATTACATTATGCGGTGCCCCTTGCGGGCTCACAACTCCGTTTGCCCGCACACAACCCATAAGGCCGCGGCGGTCATTTCGCGCCATTCCAGGGTCAACAAGACCACTGAGCCGTGTGGCGTGATCGGAGTGCGACGTCTTTCAATGGTCAACAGCGCAGAGGAGGTCCGCAGGGAGGCCGCCTAGCGCAGAATGCCTCTCGTCAAGTGCACTCTTGCCGGCATGTCCGGCAAATCATGGCGTGCGATCCATATCAAGGATCGCGGGTTAGGAGTTTATGATAATGGCAGAACCAATTCTCATTGGAACTATTGATGATCCGAGCTGCGGCGTGAAGATTGAGATCTATGCCGCAGAAGGAGACACCGGTGTCACCCTTACATTGAAGGTAGCCGAAGGCACTGCTG
>JBKDZY010000803.1:0-1559 GCA_047971765.1 Hyphomicrobiaceae bacterium
GGTTCACCACATCGGCGAACCGCTCGATGACCTCCCAGTCCGAGCACTCAAAGCGGCTGCCGTGCCAGGGATAGAAGGGGATGAGATTTAACTTGGCCGGGATGCCCGACAGCAGCTTCACCAGCGCGCGCGCCTCGGCAAGGCTGGCGATGACCTCCTTCAGCATCACAAACTCGAATGTGATGCGCCGGGCGTTGGACAGGCCGGGACAGGCGCGACAGGCGTCCAGCAGCTGGGCAATCGGATAGCGGCGGTTGATGGGAACGAGTTCGTCTCTCAGATCATCGCGCACGGCGTGCAGCGAGATGGCCAGCATGGTGCCCGCTTCCTCGCCCCAGCGCGGGATTTCCGGGACGACGCCCGACGTGGACAGCGTGATGCGCCGCTTCGAGAACGCGAGGCCATCACCATCGGCTGCAACTTCCATGGCGTCGCGGACATTATCGAAGTTGTAGAGCGGCTCCCCCATGCCCATCAGCAAGATATTGGTGATCTTGCGCTCGGTCCGCGGCAGCAACGCGGCGTCGCTGGGCTCCGGCGCACCCGGCCATTCGCCGATCCGATCCCGGGCCACAAGGATCTGCCCGACGATTTCCTGGGCTTCCAGATTGCGCACCAGGTTCTGGGTGCCGGTGTGGCAGAATGTGCAATTCAGCGTGCAGCCGACCTGGGACGAAACACACAGGGTGCCGCGGTCGGCTTCTGGGATGTAGACGGCCTCGACCTCGGGCGCGCGCGCCTCGTGCCCACGCCGGGGGAGGCGCAACAGCCACTTGCGGGTGCCGTCGATGGAAACCTGCTCGGACACGATCTCAGGGCGCGCCAGGGTGAAGTTTGCCGCCAGTCGTCCGCGCAGGTCCTTCGAGACATCGGTCATGAGATCGAAGGACGTGATGCCGCGCACGTAGATCCAGCTCCAGAGCTGCTCGGTCCGCATGCGGAGCTGTTTTTCGGGCACGCCGATGGACGCAAGCGCCTCGCGCAGGCCATCTCGCCCCCTGCCTGCCAAGGACGGGCGCGGCGCACCAGCCGTGATCTGTTCGCCTGCTTGCGGCGTATCGTGCAGGACAACAACCATGATTTTTCGCCCTCGGCATCAAAGCTTTGGTCGGTATGTAGCGAGGATCATGCAGACTTGGAAGGTCGCAATGGCGGCATACCGGAAAAACCGGCTGACTGGTGAAGCCAGCCTCTTAAGGTCAATGGCGCAGATTGCCTGGGCGTCCTGATCTTCAAGACGGCTGTGTTCGCCGGACTTGCCCGGCCAAATGCGGCTGACTACGATGCGGTGCGGCGGCAGGGACATGACGTCGCGCTGGCGATTATTACTTCATGATCGACGTGCGCATCCGGGGGCAAGCTGGTGAGAACATCTGGCGTCGCGTTGACCGCTTTCGTGGTTGCAGTTGCCATTCTTCTGACAACGGGTCTGCCAGCGCGTGCTGGGGGTGATCGGCTCGCCCTCGTCATCGGCAATGGCAGCTATGCGTCGATCCCACGGCTCAAGAACCCGGTGCCCGATGCCCGGCTGATCGCGCGGGCGCTGCAGGCCAACGGCT